>JAIZWN010000192.1 GCA_020443945.1 Candidatus Thiosymbion ectosymbiont of Robbea hypermnestra
ACAGGATTTTTGTCGTTGCTGAATGTTCTACGCCCGATCACGCCCTGACCAAACCAGCAAGCGCCCTTCACAACAAAAAAATCCTGTTAATCCTGTCTATTAGAACACTTAGAACATTGCGATAGGCGCGCGGACGAAACCACAATCGCTTGGTATAGGCTCAATGGAACTGGTATCCATATTTTTACTCTGCTGCACGGGTTGGCTGACGGCCGGTTCACTGATCTGGCCGGTGGTTTTGCCCCTGGCGGGTAGCCTGCTGGCGTTGCTGTGGCCGCGCCGCTCCGGCGGCATTGCCCTGGGGTCCCTGGCCGCCGCGGTGGTTGCATCCGCCTGGGTGCTGTGGCGGGTGGCGACCCAAGGGACCCTGATCTATGCCCTGGGCGGCTGGCAACCAGGATTGGGCATCGCCCTGCGGGCGGACGCCCCGGCCGCGCTCTTGCTGATGATGAGCGCCCTGGTGGCCCTGGCCGCCACGATGTACGCCGGCGGTTATTTCGGCGCCGGCCCGCAACGGGAGCGATTTTGGCCCCTGTGGCTGTTGCTGGTCACCGCCCTGCATGCCCTGCTGCTGTCGGCGGACCTGTTCAATCTCTATGTCACCCTCGAGCTGCTGGGCCTGTCGGCGGTGGCCCTGACCGCCCTCGGCGGCAACGTCGCGGCCCTGCGCGCCGCCCTGCGCTATCTCACCGTGGGGCTGTTGGGATCGCTGGCCTTCCTGGCCGGCGTGACCCTGATCTACGCCGCCTACGGCACCCTGGATATGCCGACCCTGGCGCCGGCGGTGCGGGCGGACCCGCCCACCTGGACCGCGCTGGCCCTGATGAGCGCCGGGCTGCTGCTCAAGTGCGCCCTGTTCCCGCTGCACTTCTGGCTACCACCGGCCCACGCCAACGCGCCGGCGCCGGTCAGCGCGGCCCTGTCGGCCCTGGTGGTAAAGGCGGCCTTCTACCTGCTGCTGCGCCTGTGGCTGGACCTGTTCGGGCCGGTGGTAAACCAGCCGGCGGCCTGGCTGCTGGGTTGGCTGGGCGCGGCGGCGGTGCTGTGGGGCTCCTGGAACGCCCTGTGGGCGCCTCGCCTGAAGCTGCTGGCCGCCTATTCCACGGTAGCCCAGCTGGGCTATCTGTTCCTGTTCTTTCCGCTGATCGCCGCCCTGCCACCCGGCGCGGCGCGGGATGCGGCCTTCGGCGCCCTGCTGTTGCTGGCCCTGACCCACGGTTTCGCCAAGAGCGGCCTGTTCCTGGCCGCTGGGGTGATCCAGCAGCGGGCCGGCCATGACCGGATCGCGGCGCTGGGCGGCACCGCCCGCGCCCTGCCGCTGACCACCTTTACCCTGGCCCTGGCCGGCGTGGCCCTGATCGGGCTGCCGCCCAGTGGGACCTTCCTGGCCAAGTGGCTGCTCATGGCCGCGGCGGTGGACGCCGGGGCCTGGTACTGGGTCCTGGTGGTGACCGCCGGCTCCCTGCTGGCCGCCGCCTACGTGTTCCGTCTGCTGGGCCATGCCTTCAGTGCCGGCGAAGGGGGGGAACGCAAACTGGTGACGGGCCGTACCGAACTGCCGGCCTTGGTACTGACCCTGGTGGCCACCGTGGCCCTGGGCCTGGCCGCCGCGCCCCTGTGGGACCTGCTGGGCCCATCAGGACCTCCATCTTTACAAATGAGTCAAATTTTGCAGGCACTCTTCGCTTAATCCCCCATGCTCCGCAAACTATAGAGAATATTACTGGATCACTACTGTCCGGGTAAATTATCGAATAGATTCAATTGGTTGCTGACTCCACCCCCATGATTTCTGTAACCTA
>JAIZWN010000193.1 GCA_020443945.1 Candidatus Thiosymbion ectosymbiont of Robbea hypermnestra
TTTGTTGTGAAGGGCGCTTGCTGGTTTGGTCAGGGCGTGATCGGGCGTAGAACATTCAGCAACGACAAAAATCCTGTAAATCTTGTGTAATCCTGTAAATCCTGTCCTATTGGGGTTTTGCGACGCAGCTCGAGTCGAGCACTCATCGGTCTGAGGCAAAGCCTCGTTAGGTATCGGACGATTCCTCCGGGGGCTCGATGGCCGCCCGGTGCAGGCGGCGTATCAGGGCCAAGGCCAGGGCGGTGGCGCTCACCGCCACCACGATGCCGGTCAGCACCAGGGCGTGGGGCAGCGGGTCGGGCGGCACTCGGGGACCGCGGTAGGCCAGACTCACCAGCACCAGGAACACCCCGGCGCCGCTCACGTTGATGGCCAGCACGCGGCCCAGGGTTGCCGGGTGCAGCAGGGCGCCGCGCAGGCCCAGGGCGAACAGAGCGATGCCGACAAAGGCGAACACCAGGGAACCGGTCAACATGGGCGGGACTCCTTGGCTGGGTTGCCGGACGGACAATCGGGTTCCGGGCGGCCGCCGAAGAAGGCCAGACCCAGGGTCACGCCGATACTCAAGGTAGCCGCGGCCTCGATCAGCAGAATCAGACCGCCGGACCAGCCCGCGGGATACTGCAAAAAGGCGGCGCCACTCAAGGCGGTGCCCAGTCCCACGGCGAGAAACGCGGCCACCCCGGCGACCAACAGCCAAGGTCGAGCCACCGGGCCGGGCAGTCCGGCGGTGGGATAACCACCCAGCCGCAGCAGCACGGCAGCGGCGGCCAGCAATGAGCCGGCCTGGAAGGCGCCGCCTGGGGCCTGGGCGCCCACCCACAAGAGATAACCCGCGGTGACGATCAACAGCGGCAACAGCCAGCGCAGCAGTACCCCCAACATCGGACCGGCGGGACGGTAGGCCGGTCGCGCCGGCCCCAGGGCCAGCACCCCGAGCACCGCGCACAGCAGGACGGCCAGCTCCAGCAAGGTATCGTAGGCACGGAAATTGAGCAGCACCGCCGTCACCGGGTTGCTGACGCCGCTTTGGGGCAGGGCCTGGGCAATGGCGCCGGCCTGCCCCTCCGTGGGGTTGTGGATCAGGGCATAGAACAAGGCCCAACCGATAACGCCGGCCAGGACCAGGGTCGCCGGCCCGACCAACCAGCCGAACCAGTCCCGCCCCGCAACCCCGGTCGCCTCCGGGTCGGGCTGGTCACGTAGCGCCGACAGCAGCAGAGCGCCGGTCAAACCGGCGCCGATCACCGCCTCGGCCAGGGCCAGGTCGGGGGCCCGCAGGCGCGCCCACACCAACGCCAGCACCATGCCGAAGGCGATGAACAGAACCACGCCCCGTCGCAGGTCCGGGCTGGCCATACAGGCCCAACCCAGGGCCAGCAGCAGCAATGCCAGCGCGCTATCGAGCAACAACCACAGCTGAGCTTCCATCAGCCCCTCTCCTGCCGTAGCGCCTGCCGGGCGATCAGATGGGTCGAAACCGCGCTGCCGGCCAGCACCAGCAGCCAGATCAGGAACAGCTTGACCCCGGTCAGCAGCCTACCGTCCAGCAGACCGACGCCCAGCGCCAGCAGGCCCAACCCCAGGTTATCGGCCTTGGTCAAGGCGTGCAGGCGCGACAGCAAATCCGGCAGCCGCAGCAGGCCGATGCTGCCGGCCAGAAAAAAGGCCACCCCCGCAACCACCGCCATCACCCCCAGCGCCTCAGTCATGGCCCACCTCCGGGCGGGTCAGGGCGGCCGCGGCCACCGCCGCCAACAGGGCTAGCACCAGGGACACATCCAGCAGGGCCGGCAGCTCCAGCAGCACGGCGGTCAGGAGCAAGATCCCCACGCCGCCGGTGCCCAGCAGCTGCACCGACAACATGCGGTCCTCCAGGGTCGGCCCGCGCAGGGCTCGGGCCAGGCCGACCATCAGGCTCAGCAGCAACAGCAGCAGAGACGCCAGCAGCCAGGGGGTACTCTCGGACATGGGCGGGCTACCTCGGGGGGAGGGTTTCGCGGAAAACGCGGGCTACCGCCTGCTCCAGCCGGTGCAGCCCCCGCTCCGGGTCCACGCCGGCATCCAGCAGATGCAAGCGCAGCCGATCCTGCTCCAGATCCGCCGCCAGGGTTCCGGGCAACAGGCTGACGCAGTAGGCAAACAGCAGGCGGGCCCCGGAGCCCCGCAGGCGGGTGCGGTAGCTGGCCAGACCGGGGTGCACCCGCGGGGCCGGCGCCAGAATGCGCCGCGCCACGTCCAACCCGCCGCGGATCGACTCGGCAATAAAGAAGGGCAGGAAACGCAGCAACCCGAGCAGCGCAGGCAACGGGCCTGTGGCCCGTCCCAACCGACGCGGCACCCACAAGGCAAAGACCAAGACCGGCAGACCCACCAGCCAAGACCCGGGGTCGCCGCCGGACAGCAGCCACCAGAATCCCGCCAGGGCAATCCCGGCAATCGATAGTCGATAACCGGCGGACACCGCGCCGTCCTCAGCCGCGGGCCAGGCGTGCCGCGGCCGGCAAGCCCTGGGGGAAGCAGGCGCCTTGCGCGGCCCAATGGCCGGCCAGGGCGACGGAGACGATCAGGAACATCAGGATGGAAACCGTCATCGCGGGGTCCTCGCCTGGTTGGCAACAGGGGATGCAGCGGCACCCCGTCAGGGCTAATGGGAGTGCCTTAAGACGCCAACTATGTGAGCACTACCCGAAAAGATAGCAAGGGAACCTACCCTTCGCCTCTCGTAGCCGTTCAGCCCCCACCCCTGTCACTCCGGCTGGGACGCCGGAATCCAGACCACAGGAATGTGAAAATCCCACGATTCTTAGGGAGACAGATTCGTCTGTCGATTTCAGCAGAAATATTGCATTGTCGCCCGATTCCCGCTAACCTAAGCAACTATCTACCGAATTCAGCGGATTTCGACCATGAGCGAACAGCAAGAAACTGACAATGACAAGAGCGTTGTCGGCAATGGGACGGCAAGTTACTACATTCCGCGATGTGGGACTCTCCGGCAGTTGCAGGGTCTTACCATAAACGCGTTAGCACGAGCTGCTAATGTTGATCGATCAAGGATCTCTCTGCTTGAGAAAAACCATCCTGTAACTGGCGCGATCGCCGGCAGGGTTTTTCAGGCGCTAAATAATGCTCATGGCAAGACCTTATCGTATGACGATGAAGTCACAACTTTTCCAGCTACACCTTCAGGAGGGGCCGTAAAGGCTAGCTGCAGGCATGACATTCTCACAACTATTCGGGCGAGAGAGGACGAAGAACAGGAATCTTCGGCAAATATTTCTCGATGAAGCTGCCTATGCTCAAGAGATCGAGTCCATTGCAATCGGGACGGCCAGTCGGATTTCAAGGGGCGGTGTCGCATTGCAGATGATGGATATTATCACTGAAAGGCAGTTCCAGAGCGAAATGGATGTCCTGGAGCATTGCGTAGAGGAATCGGATTCATCTGATTGAGCTGCAAGCAGGACATGATATGAAGCCCTTTTAGTTAAGATGTGGAGGGGGTTGTAATGTGGCCGGAAAGGGCAAAACGTTTAGCGTCCGATTTTGTCCGAGAGTGGCTTCGTGCGGAGGAGGTATTAAAACGATTCGAGCGACTCGCCGCCAGTGCCTTCATGCCATCAGTGCAAGAGTTGCGATATGCAGGTCGACGTTTCGTGCAAGCGTTAGAGTTACTACAATTAGAGGCAAATCAGACGCTGACGCCAACCGAGTCTGAGGATATAGAGAAACACCTGATCGAGGCCGTGGAAAATTGTGTCAAGGCTAGACATGACGCAGTCGACGCTGCGGTCCAGTTCATACATAAGAGAATGAATCTCTTGGTTAACGCCGTTGGTAGAGCAGATGTCATTAGGCATTTTCCTCAGTTCTCCTTGCTACAGAAGGAAATATCGGAGATAGATCGCAAGATCATCCTTTCCAGGAAGGACCGGTCAATAATTGATGAACAGTACGAAGCGATTCTAAACGAGCACAGCAAGAAGTTGCTTGACTTTTATGGGATGCTGGAAGAATCGGAGTTTGCTATTCGGTCTGCCATCAAGGCGCAAAACCATAAGAATTTCCGCAATCTGATTATATCATCGCTAGTAGGGTTCCTCCTTGGTATTGCGTCGTCTCTTGTTGCTGCTTGGATGGCGAACATATAGGTCGAACGCGAAAATGGGGTCAGGTCTTGACCCGTGACTTTTGATCGAGTAGATTCCCGCCATGGCCAGGCCACTACGTATCGAGTTTGCCGGTGCTCTTTACCACATCACCTCGCGCGGGGATGGGCGGGACGCTATTTTCCTGGAAAACGGCGATCGTCAATGGGGTCAGGTCTTGCCCCGTGACTTTTGATCGAGCGCGGAAACGGGGTCATAGGGAACAGGGTCAGGTCTTGATCCGTGACTTTTGATCGAGTAGATTTCCGCCATGGCTGGACCGCTACGTATCGAGCATGCGGAAGATCGGCGATTCCATGGGCTTGCCAATGTCCTCTTGTAACACGATACTATAGATACAGCCGTATGAACGGGGCTGCTTCGGCGGTGCGGTTGCCCTGCCCGGTTTGCCGGGTCTCCAGCGGGTCTGGAGATAATCAAAAGGCCCGGTTCAGAGAAGGCTCCCTTCGGGGGGCCTTTTCATTTTCCGGGTTTGATCGGCTTCCTTTGCAGGACGTTGTAAGCGATCACCTGGAACCGGATCTTCCGTTTCTTCGGCTGAGCTGTCCCGTGGGCGCTGTCGCGCAGGTAGGCACTTTGCACGTACAGGTTCAGCCACCCTCTCCTGCTCGCCCGCGATGCCTTGAAATAGACCTCGTAGTCCTGTCTATTCCCCTCCGGATCGATCAGCTCGATGGTGAAAAAGTTGCCATGGTCGGTGTGGTAGCAGGTTCGATCTCCGAGGGTTCGAACAATCTCGGGCAGCCGCTTTGAGAGCTCGTAGCGCTCGAAGTCGATCTCTCGCGCCTCTCGCGAATCTCGGTAGACCAGCCCAGCTTCGGGCCTGTGGCCGTCTTTGAGACCCCGCGTAAACGTATGCATGCTGAAGATCACCTGGATTTTGTAGATGCGCTCGGGTCTTTTTTCTCCTGCGGGCGCCATATATTCCCACTCGAAGGGGTGGAGGTGAGAAAGGCTGTACTCCCTTCCTTGGTAAACAAACGGTCGCCATTTAATAGAGATGGACACGGAAGTCTCCTTCACCTTCATGAGCGTTCCTGAAATAACGAATGCGTGGGGCAAAACCGAAAATTATCCTATCCACCGGAGGGCGCTTTGAAAGCGCTTCAGGGTCAGGTCTTGACCCGTGACTTTTGATCGAGTAGATTCCCGCCATGGCTAGACCGCTACGTATCGAGTTTGCCGGTGCCCTTTACCACATCACCTCGCGCGGGGATGGGCGGGACGCTATTTTCCTGGAAAACGGCGATCGGGAGCGGTGGCTGAACGGCTTGGGACAAGTCTGCAAACGCTTCAAATGGGTTGTTCACGCCTACTGTCAGATGGAGAACCATTACCATCTGCTTGCCGAAACCCCCGACAGCAACCTTTCCGCGGGGATGCGCCAGTTAAACGGCGTGTATACCCAAGCCTTCAACCGCATCCATCATCGGGTGGGCCACCTCTTTCAGGGCCGATACAAGGCCATCCTGGTGCAAAAAGATACCTATCTTCTGGCGCTATCCCGCTACATCGTTCTCAATCCGGTGCGCGCCCACCTGGTACGCACGGCCAAGGACTGGCCCTGGAGCAATTATCGGGCCACAGCCGGCATCAGCGAAGCCCCGGATTGGCTGGAGACCGACTGGATACTGGCCGCCTTCGCCGAGCGCGAGCAGAAGGCGCGAACAGCGTATCGGCGCTTTGTCGCCGAGGGCGCCGATCAGCCTTCCCCCTGGGAGGCGCTCAAGAATCAGATCTATCTGGGCTCCGACACCTTTGTGGATAAGATGCAGCGCAAACTGGATAAAAGCCGGCGCTTACGCGAAATCCCCAAAACCCAGCGGCGTCCGGTGGCCCGGCCATTGCGTTGGTATTTTGAGAAATACCCAGATCGCGATACCGCAATCTTCCAAGCCTTTGCCGGCGGAGGCTACAACATGCGGGAAATCGGCGACCATGTGGGAGTGCACTACTCGAGGATCAGCAGAATTATCAGTCTGATCGAGAAGGCACGGGTCAAGACCTGACCCCTTTCCCCGGCGACAACCTGATCGGAAGCACTTATTCTGGTACCAAATACAGTACCGAGAAGAGCAACCCATGAACAGCATTCCAGCCCAGGAAATCAAACGTCGCGGCATCGCCGCGGTGGACGAGCGGATTACCATGGGGGATCTCCATATCATCCGCAACAATCAGCCGCAATACGTGGTGCTGCCACGGAAACGCTATGAGGAACTGCTCGCGGCCCAGGAGGAGGCTCTGGTGGTTCGTCTGCGTGCATCGTTGGAAGACCTCAAGGCCGGCCGCGTGAAGCACGGCACCGCCGAAGACCTGATCCAGGAGCTGAGCCTGGAAGACTGAGGTATATGTATACCCTGGTCTGGACGCCCGCGTTTACGCGCGCGGCGGAGAAATTCGCGCAACGGCATCCCGATCTGCGCGTGAAGCTGGCCGCCGTCCTGCGGGATCTGGAAAGCGATCCGTTCCAACCACACCTGAAGTACCATCCCCTCAGGGACAAGTTGAAAGGCTTTCAGGCAGTTAGCGTCACCTACAGCCATCGGATCATCCTGACGATTGAAAGCACGGAACAAAAGGTCGTCTTGTTGGACATCGGCAGTCATGATGAGATGTATCGCTAACGAGGCTTAGCGTCAGACCGACAGGGGAACGGGGTCAGGTCTTGCCCCGTGCCTTCAAGGGTCACAAGTCAAGACCTGACCCCGTTCCCCGTACAAAAGGCCCCGCAATGGAAGTCAAACTAAGCAAGCAACAAAAAGTCACCGTAAACGGTGCACAAGACATCTACCTGATCAT
>JAIZWN010000194.1 GCA_020443945.1 Candidatus Thiosymbion ectosymbiont of Robbea hypermnestra
CAGATTGCGACGCGCGTGCCGACAAAACCGTAACTTGTTTTGCTTTGGTTGTGTCCGGGATTCGGCGTATATACCCAAGGACAACAAAATGACAACACTGCCCCCTGCCGGAATGACGGGGTAATGGCATTGAGGTTCTGGGTGGTTACCAGGGCCGACTTTCCCGCAGGGGTCCGCCGGAGTGGCGGATGAACTGCATTTCTTCGAGCATGAATTGATTGCGCATCAGGAGCGAGGGATCGCCCTCCACCTGCTGCAGGCGCTGCTCCATGATGGCAAGGCCGGGGCCGCGGACCGGGAGTCCGCCCAAGGCGGCGGCCGCCGCGGCCTGTTCGGCGTTCGGCTCCTGGTCGGTCATGGGTTGCGCGCCGAGCTGGTCGAAACGGTCGACGGCGTCCGCCGCGCTCTCTTCCGAAGGCATGTCCGGTAGCTCGTCCCGCGATGGTTGGTCGGGTCGCGCCCCGCGGCCATCCGTCCGCGGTTTGTCCGCCCGCTTCTCCTCGGCCTTGCCGGGTGTTTCCCGCGACTCGTCTGGATGCCGACCTTCTCCGGACGCCTCTTTGTTCTCGCCCTCGCCGGTGGCCTCTTCCCGCTGCTCTTCTTCTCCTTTTCCTTGCTCGGGGCCTTGTTCCTCACCACCCGCGGTTTCCTGCTCGGATTTTTGTTCCTTGTCCCCGGCGGTCTTTTCCTCGGGTTTCGGTTTTTCTCCGCCTGCGCCTTCTTCATTCCGGCGTTCCTCGTCCACCCCGGTCTGTTCGGGCCGATCCTCTCGGGACTGCTCACCGCCGGTCTCTTCCTCGGCTGTTTCCTGCTCCTTTTCGCCACGGGCCTGCTGCTCGGGGCTTTGTTCCTCGCCCCCCGTTTGCTCCTGGGACTCCCGCTGCTCTTCGTCGCCGGCGACGGTCTCTTTCCGGGATTGTTCTTCCCCGGACTCGCTCTCTTGCTGTTCCTCCGTCTGTTCGCCCTCGCCTCGGGTTTCCTGCTCGTCCTTCCGGCGACCTGCCTGGGACTGCGTGGTTTCGGAGTCGGATTTACCCTCTTGCTGCTGCTCGGACGCCTTGCCCTTTGCCTGCTCGCTATCTTCCTGCTGGTCTGTGTCACTGGATTCGCTGTCCTCGCCGGGCTTGCCCTCGGAGGATTGCTGACCGGAGCCGCTCTGCTGCTCGGACTCCTGCTCTTGCTGCTCCTGCCCCTGCTGTTGCTCTTGTTTCTCTCCCTGCTGCTGCTCCTGTTTTTCCCCCTCTTGTTCTTGCTTTTCCTGTTTTTCTCCCTGTTTTTGCTCCTGTTGTTCCTGTTTCTGTCCTTGCTTTTGTTCTTGTTGTTCCTGCTTTTTCTCTTGCTGCTGTTCTTCTTGTTGTTGTTCCGGTTCTTTCTCCTGAGATTCCTGGTCCTGCCGTTTCTCGTCTCGATCTTTTTGTTCCTCGTTTTGTTTCTCGTTCTCCCGGTCTTCTTGCCCCTCTTTCTTTTGCTGCCGGGTCTGCTTTTCCTGTTCGTACATTTCCTGCTCGATACGCGCGAGCATGGCCCGGGCCAGAGAGAGGTTGTAGGCGGCGTCTTCGTGGTCCGGATCGACGCTCAACACCGCTTCGTAGGCCGTGGCGGCCCCCGCGAAATCGCCGAGCTGAAAGCGGGCATTGCCCAGGTTGTAGCCGGCATCCTGCTTTACGGCCGGGCGTTGTACCTGACCGAAGGCATTGGCGGCCTCCCGGTAGCGCCCGGATCGATAGAGGGCCACGCCACGCCGGTAGTCGTCGCCGAATTCCTCGGCGGCCTCCTCATAATCGCCGGCTTGGAAGTGTTTGTGGGCCTCTTGTTCTTGGTTGAGGAAGAGATCGGCCCGGGCCCCGGCGGTCAGTACTAGGGACAGGGCGGCGAAGGTGGTTGGCAAAAGCTTGCTCATATCTGGGGTATCGGTTGGGCATGTGCGCGAAAACGTGGAAAGACCTCTACTTATTCCAATTCCATCTGTTTCAAGCCAGTTTCAAAGCTTAACTTAGGTGTTACGGATTTTCCAGTAAGTCCTTGCTTTTCAGGTGCTCACAAAATTTACCCCGAATTCCGAGCATAATTCTCAACCCAGCCTCCGCCTCGATAATATCCTGCCTTGTATTGATAAATTGTACAAAAGCGGCTTTTAAATCATTATAGTGATGCTCGTCACAACCAATATGCAGTCTGAAGTACTTTGAGACATCATCCGGAATACCAGAGCGTTTAATACAGTCCACTATAGGAGGGAACACGTATCGTGACGCACACTCACTCCCGAAAACAGTGGCACTCAAAGCCGCTCTGAAAGGCAGTTTGCCTACTTCCGACCACATTTGCGCAGTCAGCGTCGCGTTTCTTTCAACCCCGAATTTGACGTTGAACAAACATGCCTCGGAATCACCTCCCGACCCCACCCATTGCATTTCGGATTCCGATAATGGCACCAACTCGAAGTAAGAAAGGACCGAGTCTTCATATATCCTCAAATGGGCGTTATTTTGCTCTCCCACACCGAATTCATCCCACAAGTTATCAACCAAGGTCCGCCTCAATGCGGCGGATGGTGGCGCGGAAAGGGCGATTCCGAAAACGACGTCTATAAATGGGTAGTGCTGTGATCTATAGGATGATAGGACAGGCAAAGCCTAGCGTGGTCTCGCGCCCCATCCTACAGATTTTA
>JAIZWN010000195.1 GCA_020443945.1 Candidatus Thiosymbion ectosymbiont of Robbea hypermnestra
CATCCCTGGCGCCGGCAGATTCCGGCAATCCCTGCCGGAATGACGGGGTAGGGGTCGGCAGATTTCATCACTTAAAACTTAGCCACTACCGTCGCTACGGATCAGATCCGCGGCCTTTTCGGCGATCATCATGATGGCCGCGTTCGGATTGCCGTTGACGATGTGGGGCATGATCGAGGCATCGGCCACGCGAAGTCTTTCTACTCCGTGGACCTTGAGTTGGTCATCGACCACGGAGTCCAGGTCGCTTCCCATTTTGCAGGTGCCCACCGGATGCCACACGGTTCCGCAATAGGTCCGAATGTAGTCGCGCAGCTCGCTCTTGCCGGTGACCGCGGCTCCGGGAGCGATTTCCACGCCCCGAAATTTGTCGAATGCGCTGGCCTGGACGAGTTCTCGCGCGTACCGAATTCCAAACTCCAGTACATCGAGGTCTTCTTCTCGGGTCAGGTATTGCGGATCGACTCGCGCGAGGTCCGCTGGATTGCCGGACGCCAGTGTCAGGGTCCCCCGGCTGAGCGGTTGGTTGAGAATGGCCGTGAAGGTGAAGCCCCGGGTGGGACTCAAGCCCTCCGGGGCAAGCGCCATCAGGCTGGGCTGCAGGACGGGCCCGAAGAAGTATTGCAGATTCGGCGATTTTTGCCTGTCGGCGTTTTCGGTCCACATGAAGAGCCCGGCTTCGGCGGCCAACTCGGGGGGCGGAAGGTCGACGATGCTCTCATAGGCGGTGCCCAGGAGCAGGTGGTCGTGCAGGTTTTTGCCCACGCCCGAAAGGGCTCGCACCACGGGAATGTCGTGCTCCGCCAACTGGTCCGCCGGACCCAGGCCCGACAGCATCATCAGTTTCGGCGTCTCGAACGCGCCGCAGCAGAGGGCCACTTCGCGCTCGGCCCGCAATGTCTGCTTCTTGCCATCGGGCCCCTCGTACTCGACCCCCACGGCGCGCCCGTTTTCTATGATGATGCGCGTTGCCCGGACCCGCGTCAGTAAGCGAAAATTCTCGCGCTCAAGGATCGGGGTGATGAAGGCGGACCCTTCGGTGACGCGGATGGCATCCGGGGTCCGGGATGTTTGATAGAGGCCCGCGCCGGCTGCCTGTCTGGCGCCGTTGAAGTCGTTGTATTTCGCCTCGGCGCCCAATGAGGCATGCGCTTCGATCAATGCGTGCAGGATCGGGCTGGGATTGCGGATGTCGATGACCGAGACCGGCCCGTTGTCCCCGTGGTACGGTGAGATGGGTCCGTGGTAGGTCTCCGATTTCAGGAAGTAGGGGAGGACTTCCGCATAGCTCCATCCCTGGTTGCCAAGCGCGGCCCAGCCGTCGAAGTCCCGGGGGTGCCCGCGAACGTGCATCATGGCGTTGACGGCGCTGCCGCCGCCGAGGACCTTGCCCTGGGCAATGTCGATGGCGCGGCCGTCGAGCCCTGGCTGCGGCACGGTGCTGTAGCCCCAGTTCTCGTCGGCATCGGGCTCCCACAGGCTGTACATGGCCTCGATGGCTCTGTCGTAGATGGCCGGATTGGTGTCCATGCCGCCAAACTCGAGCAGCGCGACGCGCACGCGCGGATCGACGCTCAATCGGTTGGCCAGGACGCAGCCGGAGGTGCCGGCTCCAACCACGATATAGTCAACGGAATCAGACATACTCGCCTCCTTAAGTAAGCTGGGCCAGAATCGGTGCTTGCGCTCCCAGGACTTCCGCCGCAACGTCGGCGGGGCGCTTGCCGTCGAAGGCGATGATATCTTTGCTCGCACCCGCCTCGATGAGGATCTCAGCGCATTCCGGAGAGCCGTTTTTCAGTGCTTCGTGCAGCGGCGTGTTGCCCGTCGTCGGGCACTGGAGATCGACGAAGGCGCCGGCCTCCACCAGTGCTTGGCTCGGGCCGGGATTGCCGGCTCGGCATGCATGGTGTAGCGCACTGCTCCCTGACATGCGGCTGATCAGGTTGGGCTCTGCCCCATAGGCAAGGAGCATCTCCACTATCTCGACCTGGTCGCCCGCCGCGGCGATCATCAAGACGGACTCCCCACTGTCCGGATCGGCCTGGTTCGGATTCGCCCCGAACGGCAGGATGAGCTCGGCTTCCTCCCCGGCGCCCTGCCTGGCCGCGTCCAACAGGCGTGCCGGCATGTCGCCCCGGAATGCGGCGATGGCCTGGGAGGTGTCCCAGTAGGCCCGCAGCATGACGATCACGTCCCCGGCAACCTGAATGCGTTGCACGAACTCGATGTCGTATACCAGGCCGGTCGCTTTGATGCGCGCGGCTTCGTGCACGAGCACCATGGCCTGATCGTCTTTGTACATCATGTTCAGGCGCTCGTATTGGACTGTTTCCTGCCGCTCGGCCCATGGCCCGAAGGTAGCCATGACTTCGGCCTTGGTCGAGAAGTCCCCGAGCCAGGGGATGATCGCGCTCAGGCCGGGAATGCCGCCGGGTTTTCCCTCCTCGGCGGGGCTGTTGATCCAGCGGACATTGTCGTCGAGACAGGCCATCGCACCGTCGACGTCACCGGCGTCCAGCGCGCCGAACCACCGCGACACTACTGCTCTGGTTGCTTCTTCACTCATGTTTCGGTCCCTCCTGTAGACTTGCCGGTTCATCAGGCCGTGTTATCACTCTGCAAAGATTCGAGTGGATTGGTGCCCACAATGCCTGTATTGAGCGCGCCACCGTCCATGCCGACGGGCGCCAGCACCATGCCCATACCGTGGTCCAAGGCCTCTTTGAGGGTGTTTTTTACACCAGCCAGCGGAACGCCCGCGGCCTTGGCCGTCGTTTCGATCTTGCGCAGGGTCGACTCGTATTTTTCCGTCCCCCAGGCCGCGCCCAGGGAAGCCGACAGGTCCAGTGGACCAGGGTGACAGACACCTTGGTGTTCTTTGAGCATGGCGACGATTTCGTCCGTGTCGTCGGCCGCCCCTTCGGTTTCCATCATGACCACTGGAACCGCCCACTTGCTCTTGTCGTTCTGTCCGTAAGTCTCGAGGTTCGCCTGCTCGACCGCGCCGAGAAAGTGTCGGGCTTCGTCGGCATCGCGCACCGCCGTGGCGATCAGTGCCCCCACGCCCGAGCCGACGAAGGTTCCCACCTCCGGATCCAGGGCGCTGCATAGGCGGACGATTACATTGGTGTCCTCGCGCAACGCTTTGATGTGTTGCACCGTTTCTTCGGTGCTCCAGGTACCGTGTTCGCGTTCGATGGCAACGGCGTTCAGGATGCCGCTTCTCGCCAGTTGGATCGCATTGTTCAGGTCAGGCGTGGTCTGGGCGCCGAACACCACCAGCTCACCATCCGCCAACGCACGTCGCATGTCGTTGAGGTCTTGGCTGGGTCGTTGCATCGGCATCTCGTGAGGGAGCGGCGTGCGGCCTTCGATCTTGCCTTCCGGCACCCAGCCGCGCCATGAGATCTGATGGGCGGCTTTTTCCGTGATGGTGATGATGTGCCGATACCCCTTTTCGAAGGCGCGCATGATCTGCTCGTCCGTGCTGAATTTCCCTGACAGTACCATCCCGGCATCTCGAGCGGCGTTCTCGATGGCGGAAATCGCCGCTTGTGTTTCGACCTCGAGCTCCGTCTCCCTGCACGCCCAGTCTTTGCGCACATTTGCACAGGATTTCGCCGCCTCGGCCCGGATGCGGGCGTGGTCGATCTCGACCATTCGCACGCCGCTCTCCTTGAGCGCGGGGAGCTGCTGCAAAACGGCTGGTACGGCGGGCTTGCTGAAGGAGAGACCACCAATGAACATGTCATTGACGGTGTCCATCATCTTGGGGTATTCGGCAAAGGTACGCTGGGCCAGGTTGTCCGCCCCCACGGCGCGTTTGCCGAGCGGATGTTCCGCCGTGGAAGCTCTGGGGGCGGCTTCGGCATTGGGCCGCTCCGGGAAATAGACGTCACGAAGCAGCGCGCGTACCGCCTCGGGGCTTTCCGGGTTTACGAGCAGGGCGCCGAACAAGCCCGCCCCGAGAAGCTGCTTGATGTAGGGATCCGATTGTTCGAACCGCATCATCGGCAGAAAGGGCGTGCCCCGAGTCTGCGCCGCGAAGGCCTGCACCTCCTTGGCGTCGACCAGACGCCCATCCGGCCAACAGCGGTTCATGATCGCCGTGCCGAACGAATGATTCTGCGCGATCTCCGCGGACATTGCGTTGGGGCCGTCCAGCTCGATGCCCTTCACGATCACGTCCGCGGCGCCCGCCAATGCGCGCCACACCGCGCCCTTGTCCGCGACCTGATCCGGGATGGTGAGGAAGGTCAGATTTTTGTATGAGAACAACTCATAGGGTGGCGAATCCAATTGCAGCGCTTCCCAAACCGCCGCCGCATTTTCCTGCTGACCTTCGGTGACGAATGCCGCGGCGGCAAAGTCCCGTTGGGTGCGGCCGGTGTGATCCGGGATGTCGGCCGCCGCCCCGAGACCACGCGCCCAGCGGATCTGTTCGAGATAGCTGGCTGATCCGGTGGCCGCGCGCAGCACGGAGTCGTGAAGCGCGGTCAGGCCGTTGACGGCGGGCTTGTGGTTGAGTGCCTGCTGCATCGCCTCCGGGCCCATGACCGCCTCGAACCGCTTCAGGATATCGAAGTGGTTGAACACCGCGGCGCGAATGACGGCGTCCACGGCCATCGGGTACAGCTCTTCCTGGTCCGGGTCCGCCCCCTTCTCCAGCAGGATTTCCACGACTTCGCGCCGAAGTCGGGCCACCCCCTCGTTGGCGTCGGTACCGGTCACCGCGGCGATGATTGGTGTCTGGAGCAATTCGCCGGCCAAGCGGTCGGGATCGAAGCTCGGGTTTTGGGCGGCTTCCTTCAGCTCGCCGGTGATCCGTGTCACCGCCGCCGAGCGTTTTGGCTCCTCGAGCGCCGCGACCTCGGCCAAACCGGACGTAATCGCATTGAAAACCGCCTCGCTGGCCTGCTGCTCGGGGCTGCTCGCCCGCGGATTTCGCGGGCCACCGGGGATGGCCGCGAGCAGCGCCTCGGTATCCGCCTGCTGGGCTTCCGCCGTTGCCTTGTCGAAGGGTTCGAGGGCGTCGATCATCGCCTGGTTTTGGAACTGACGCCCAAACTGGGTGGCGTTGATCCCGCGGACCGTGGTCTCGGTAAAGAGGCGCAGCATCTCCTCGTCGATGTCGGCCCCCTGGGGCAAGATGGACTCCAGATTCTCCACAATCGACTTGGCCAGTTCGACGTGCCCGTAGAATGCGGCCTGCAGCAGCGGGGTATGCCCGTTGACCTCCATGCGCGCATGGAGCTGCTCGGGGCTCTCGGACAGGAGGGCGGAGGTGCTCACGACGTCCCCGTTCTGGGCCGCGAGGTGCGCCGCCAGGATCCTGGTGTCGTAGTCCGGGCGCCGAGGGTCTTTGAGCGGAAGATCGGGGTCCACCGCATGGGTGCCAACGTCCTCGGTGAGCAGCATTCTCAGGACCTCGGCATTGGCGACTGCCGCGGCCGTCAAGAACAGGTTGAAGCCGTCCGGCCCATAGTGGTTGGGATTACCGCCGTGTCGCAGCCAGTCGCGCACCACTTCGTTGTCGCCACGCCGCGCGGCCGCGAGCACGCCATCGACGTCCAGCGGGTCGACGCGGGCGCCGAGATCGAACAAAACGAAGGGCCGCTGGCTGACGAGCTGGGGATTGCCGTTTTTGTCAGGGCGAAGCGTCCAGATGCGCTCCACCGAGAAGTCGACCCCGCTGTCCTGGTTCGGCTGCGGATTCCTGCGATCCGCGGTGAAGTGAATCTTCAGGTGCGCATCGATGGTCCCATCCTCGTTCTCCAGGGCAACCAAACCCTGGACCCTGTGGACCGAGTTGATGAATCCCTCATCGATCATCCTGAACCAGTGGGGAAAGTCCTCGATAATCAGGCCCCCGTTGAGCGCGATATTCAGCTCGCCCGGCGGCGCCAACACCGCGAGCATGTCGTCGAGGTCTCGTCGGTCCAGACTGTTGAGGTAACTGACCGCGAACTCCCGTGTCCGCACGGTGGAAAACGCCGGCGTCGAATCGGGGGCCTCGCGCTGGCTGGAGATGACCCACCGACCATCCGCCGTGCGCGTGAGCTCCCAGATGATGTCCAAGGTGACGGTGGCGCGAGGCGTCTCGTCGGGCGCCGGGTTGCGCCGATCCAACTCGGAGTGAATCGAGAGTGTCGCCCGTGCCGAGCTCGCGGTGACCAGCTTCGGGTCGAGGGCCACGATGGTGTGGTGCAGACGGCTGAATGCCGAAGCGATGCGGCCATACCATTGGCGATAGTCGTTTTCGCTTGCCAGGGTGGCGTCAGGCGACAAGACATGGATCATGAAGCCGTTCGGGTCGAGGTGGCTGAGCATCGACTCGAGGTCGCCCTCGTCGATTGCCCCGAAGTAGGCCTTGGCCAAGGCGCCGACCTCGCGCGTGAGGACGCCGGCGTCTGGTGGAAGAGGTACCGTATTTGCCTCCAAGTCCGCTCGATCGACTCGGTTGATCTGGCATGGGCAATTGTCTGCTGTCATCGTTCTTCCCTCAGTTGGTGGTGCTGTAATTTTGTTGTCCCTGGGTATATACGCTGAATCTCGGAAACAACCAGAGCAAAACAGGTTCCGGTTTTGTCGGAACGCGCGTCGCAATATGCTAATAGGACAGGATTAACAGGATCATTTAAAGAAATCAGTCTATGAGCACTTCCTGGTCGATCGTACCTGCTACCAATAGTACAGGATTAACAGGATTATTTTTTGTGGGTTCTGAACGTTCGCCGCACGGTTACACTATTTTCTCGTTCCCACGCGCTGCGTGGGAATGTGGAAGCTCCGCGCCGCGGAGAGAATCAGGCCTGTGTCCACCATTTCGTATAGACGGGAATCAAACCCTCCATGCCCGAATAATTCCACGCACTGGAATAACGCCAATGCTTCGGCTGATCCACATACCCGCGTTTGACCGGGTTGTTGTGGATATGGCTCGTTCCCACGCTGGAGCGTGGGAGCCAGAGAGACCCTGTGGCTCGTTCCCACGCGCTACGTGGGAATGCAATGGTGGCCGCTCCAGCGGACACAGGTTTCATGACGCTGGAGCGTCCGGACTTGCTCCCACGCTGGAGCGTGGGAGCCAGAGAGACCCTCCAGCGTGGGAATGCAATGGTGGCCGCTCCAGCGGACACAAGTTTCATGACGCTGGAGCGTCCGGACTTGCTCCCACGCTGGAGCGTGGGAGCCAGAGAGAGGCGCGGGCATGAGAAGTGGGTTTCGGCGCGGTTCGCGCCGAAACCCATCACCAAGCCTAGCTGCCCGGGGGCTGAAAGTGCACGCCTTGCGCAATCACCTGCAACAGGAATGGCCCTTTCGAGTCGAGCATGGCATCGATCGCGGGGCCGACTTGCTCCGGCAGCTCGACGTATGCCGACTCGAACACCGGCTCCCCGGTGGCCCGGCTCACGAGCCCACGCACCTGGAATGCCCTGTGTTGATGGACGGGATGCTGGATGTGAAGCGGCAGCACGCGACCGGCTTCCAGTTGCTGCTGTTCGTTCTCGCCGCGCAGCCTTGCATCGCGCGCGAAATTCACGCTGACCAGCTCGTATCCACCGTTGTCGATCATCAGATGCTTGACCGGCAGGTTTTCCCTGGCCGCCGCAGTGAATGCCCCTTCGTTGAAATCGGCTCCCCCGTCGCCGAACAGCGAGATCACCAGCCCATCCAGTCTTGCCGCCTGGAACCCCAAAGACGCCCCGTGCGCTCCCAGGGTCGGCCCGGGGGTGCCGTAGTAGAAGAGGTCATGCAGGCCAAGGTGTTGCACGTAGTCCACGAAGGGTATCGAGCTGGTCAGGGCCTCGTCGAAGATGGCGATGTTCTCGAGGCTCAGGGCCCCGTTCTCCGCTCTCGTTTTCAGCGCCAGCGCCAATTCCCTGGCGATGCGGGCGGGATGGATCGGGGTATCGTCCATGCGCCGTTCGTACTCCGCGATACGGGATTCGAGGGCGGTCCGATTCTCTCCCTCGATCTCCTTTAAGCGTCCGTTGGCGGTCTCTTGCTGCTTCGGCGTGCGGCGTTTCTCGAGCTGCCGGCTCAGGCCGGTAAGCGCGATCCCGACGTTGGCCTCGACGAAGACATCGGTGATGATGTTGCACCGGGTCCGGTCGGTTTGATCCGGGCTGATGACGATGGCGGGGACGCCTTCCGGTACCTCCGAACACCCGTTAGGCCAGACGTTGTTGGGGAAGGGGCCGCCGACTACCACGACCACATCGGGGGCGTAGCCGGCGATCTCGCTGCAAACGGAGGCCGCCTCGCCGAAGCTCAGGTTGCCGCACCAGGATGGATGCCCGCGGTCGAACAGGGTGCCCGGCGCATAGCAGGCGACGACATAGGCCCCGGTCAGGCTGGCCAGCTTCTCGGCCGCTTTTCTGCCGCCGGGCGAGCGCCCGACTTCCTGGTTGAGTACGATGACGGGTCGCTGCTTGTCCGCCAGCAGTTCCGCGGCCTGGACGATCGCTTCCTGCGTCTGTGCCGACGGGCTTGCGGAGTCGGAGGCGCCTTTCAGGGGAGGGGTAGCGACCTGAACGGGAGCGAGCTCCACTTTGGCGTTCAGCGCATCCTCGTCGAGCACCAGCGCGACGGAGCCATAGGGCTCGCTCATCACCGCCGTCATGGCGGTCTCAAGGGCCGGCAAAATCCCGTCGGGGCCGGCTTCGGGGTCGGGAAAATAGACACTCTGGGCGCCCAGCTGCTTGAGCATCCCCGGATAGTCCGGGACGGAGTTGTGCCCACCATACTGCCGGGCCAGCTCTCCGGCATCACCCACGAGTAGCAGGCATGGTTGGCGCTGACGCACCATGAAGTCGAGTCCGGCGGCGCCAAACTTCACGCCGACCTGTGCGTGCAGCTGCAGCACCGGAATTCGCTTCACTCCCTCGCCGTCGGCATTGGCCAGGGCCTCGAATCCCGACGCCATGCACATGGCAAGGAACTCATTGGGGCCGTGAACCAGGCCCTGCAATCCCGTGACGTCTTGTATGGCCTGCCAGATCGGTCCCTCGTTGCTGCCGGTATTGCCACTTAAGAAATGGAAGCCGACGCCATCTCCAAACGAGGGATGCCGGATGAGCGTCCGAACAACGGCTTCCGCGGCGGTCCCTCGCTTGCCGGCGGTGGCGGCTTCCGGCCTCGCATCGGGCTTCCAGCCCAGCGTTTGGGTGAGTGATTCCGCGGGTTTGCTGAGAACGAATCCGTTGCTCATGATGTTTACCTCTTATTTATTCCGTGAAGTCGATAAGTTCCTGATACGGTCCGCCTTCCGGGACGCCGTGGGCGCCGACCAAAAGCTCGATATCCAGGTCGAGCGCCTCGATCCGGCGCCGAAAATCTCGGGAATAGGTCAGCCAATGGGGTGGCGGGGCGACCCCGGGCGGCACGAGACCTGGGTTGAACAGGTCCGCGTTGAACAGCAGCTTGACGCTCCGGACATACACGACCAGGTTTTCGGCGCAGTGGGGCGATGAGATCCGGTAGATTTGAATCTCGCCGTCGCCCAAGCTGAGGCCCTCGTCGCCGACGGTTTGTATCGTCGATCGAATCCCCGCCGCGGCCAAGGTGTCGGGGCGAATGGTATGCGGCCGGGAAAGACACTTGGTGATGAAATCGCGATCCCCTTCCGCCATGATGAGCTCGGCGCCGATGGCGGCGTAGGCCCTGATTCCGCCGCTGTGGTCGTGGTGGTGGTGGGTCAGGATCAAATGCGTGATCGGCTTGTCCGGCCACCTTGCGGTGACGGCCTTGATGACCGCCAGGGAGCGAGCTTCATGTTGTGGAGGATCGACCACGACCACCCCCGAGTCGAGGATGATGGCCAATGAATGATGGATCCCGCCGCCAATTGACACGACATCCGGGCTAAGGCGCACGAGGACTACCTCGCCGGCATCGAGAATGATCGGTGCGCTCATGCCCGTGGCGCGGTGAACCCACTGCTCGTTGAACAGGCCGCGCTCGGCCACCTCGGGATCGAAGGGATGCGTCGCGGGCAAGACAAAGGCGTCCGGGTCGAGCCGCGGATTGAGCTCGATTCGCCGGCGGGTTTCGCGGTGTATGACCTCTCCCTCCCAGCTCAGCTCGACCTCGTAGGGGAAGGCGAGTCCGCCGTGGCGGCGCCAGTGGGAGAAGGCCACGACGATTTCGACATCGCCGCAGGGAAAGTCGTTTTCCTGCGTGACCAGGCGGGATACTTGATTGGAGTCGAGCGCCACAAGGAGGCGGATCGGTCGGGGCGATGCATCGATTTCAACGACCTCATGAGGAGCGCCGTCGAGCTCCTGGCGGCCGACGGATCGAATGACTTGCTGCCCGGTGTTCTGCTGCCGGCGAAGCGCATCCCCTACGAGCAGCTGGGGATGGAGCAGGTATTGCTGGCGACGAACGGCGGCCAGGCGATCGGATTTCATGGCATGGGCCGGCTGCGGGCCCAGGGCTACGTCAGGGTCCGTGATATAGCCTTCGTTACCAACCACAATTTCGTCGTAGACGACATTGCCGCTCAGCGGCTCGATGATGCTCCGCCGCCAGGATAGACGCATGCGATCCAGGGCCGGGTCGTGGACGGTGACGACCTCGAAGTCCGAGGGGTGCAGTGGCGGACCTTCAGGCCGCAAAGCCTGAAGGGGCTCCCAGCGGGCTCCCCGCGCCTCGATGCGAAAGCTGAATGATTGGGCGTCCAACGAGCCCAGGGCTTCGGCGATTGCGCCGTCGATATCCTTGTCCTGGGCGAACTGCCCGAGTGAAAAAGGCATGGCTGCTTCCCCTCTCTCCGGTAGTGTCATAATTCCGTTGTCACTAGTGCCTCGTTTCACCTTATTTTTCGCTCTCAGC
Source organism: Candidatus Thiosymbion ectosymbiont of Robbea hypermnestra (assembly GCA_020443945.1). Taxonomy (GTDB): domain Bacteria; phylum Pseudomonadota; class Gammaproteobacteria; order Chromatiales; family Chromatiaceae; genus Thiosymbion; species Thiosymbion ectosymbiont_B. The sequence continues at coordinate 10,843 of JAIZWN010000195.1, forward strand.
GCGGCGAGAAGTGGCCAGCCGCGAGGCGCGTGAGCGCAGGA
>JAIZWN010000196.1 GCA_020443945.1 Candidatus Thiosymbion ectosymbiont of Robbea hypermnestra
CATCCCTGGCGCCGGCAGATTCCGGCAATCCCTGCCGGAATGACGGGGTAGGGGTCGGCAGATTTCATCACTTAAAATTCAGCCACTACCCTCTGGGTAGTGCCGAGAACGTCCTCTAAAGGAATTTCTGCCTGATATCGGCCAGGAGACCTTCGGACGCCGCTTCCACCAGATCGAAAACCCGCTCGAAACCGTCGGGGCCCCCGTAGTAAGGGTCCGGGACCTCCCGGACCCCCAGGTGGGGCGCAAAATCCATGAACAGCATCAGCTTGTGTTCGAGTCCACGGGGACAGAGCTCGGCAAGGTTGGAAAGGTTATCCAGGTCCATGGCGAGCACATATTCGAACCGCGGGAAATCCTCGGGCGCGACCTGACGGGCCTGCAGATCGCCGAGCTCGATCCCCCGGCGGCGCGCCGTCTCCCGGGCCCGTCGGTCCGGGGATTCTCCGACGTGATAGGCATGGGTTCCCGCCGAATCGGTCCCGATGATCGCCTGTAACCCCTCCGTCTCCAACCGCTTGCGGAAGACGCCTTGGGCGGTCGGGGAACGGCAGATATTGCCCATGCAGACGAACAGTACCTTAAGGCGCATTTCCGCTTCCCCCTCCTTGAATTTTTCAAGGGGTCCTTATAGCACATGAATACAGCCGAACAGGAGGGTCGAGAAGTTTAAGAGACGGTCCCGCCATCTATTAGTCTGGTTAATTCTTGTATTGAACATACTGTTGGTGCGGCGCACAAATATTGCAGTAAGATAGGGGGGTTGAGTGGCGCCGTCAGGGTCTGAGAGGCCCACCGGACGCAAGGTCGGGGAGACGGCACGAGAAACCGGAGAGAATGAGCAATGATTATTGAAGGCAAAACAGCTGTTATTACGGGTGCCGCCAGCGGTATCGGCCAGGCCACCGCGGAGGAATTGGCCAAACGGGGGGCCAAGGCGATCGCGATGGTCGATATGGACGACAAGGTGGAGACCGTCACGGCAAAGATGAACAAGAAGGTCGGCAAGGATATAGGGAGGCCCTTCCAGGGCGACGTGACGCAGGATGACTTCCGCAAGAAGGTGTACGACGACATGTGCGGGGACTACGAAGTCGTCAACATCTGCGTGCCTTCGGCCGGCATCTTCCGCGACCGTTTGTCGGTCACCGTCGACAAGGAGACCGGCAAGGCCGACATCTATCCCACCGAGTTGTTCCATAAGGTGCTGGAGGTCAATCTGGTGCACCCCGTGTACTGGGCGCTGGAGCTGGTTGCCCGCATGGCCGAGCATCGCAAGAAGGAAGGCAAGAAAAAGTGGCATCCGGACGAGAAGGTCCAGGGCACCATCGTCTTCATCGGCTCCGTCGCCTCCCAGGGTAACAAGGGGCAGATTTCCTACTCGTCCACCAAGGCCGGGTTGGAAGGCGCCGCCCAGACCCTGATGAAGGAGTCCATGTTTCATGGCGTCCGCACCGCCGTGATCCATCCGGGCTTCGTCGATACCCCGATTCTGCAGGGCATGCCCGAGGGCTATCTGGAGAAGTACGTCCTGCCCGATGTCCAGCTGGGCCGCCTGATCCGGCCGGAAGAGATTGCCGACGCCATCTGCTTCCTCGTTTCCAACTCCGCGGTCAGCGGCGAGCTCTGGGCCGATGCCGGATGGCATCCGCCGGCAGGGACCTGAGAATCGGGCCGCTTGCGCCCACCGGCAACGGTGGCGCAGGGCCTGTGGGGAGGTATCCGCGCCGGGAAAAGCGGTCGGGCGCGGGTTCGACCCGCTTTCCCGAAGGGGGCCGGCTCCTTTCGGCGCCTCTCCGAAGCCCTGTGGCTGCCGCGTGATTGCATGGGCGAAGGGATTCGATTTACTCCCGCGGTCTTCCTCGACCTTGTTCCGACTCCGGTTAATCGGCGCGATTTCCGCTCGAAAGACCCTATCCGCTTTTGCGCCTTCTCGTCCGGTACCGCAAGATCGCCGGTGTAGCCCATGAGCCGAAGGCTCGGGTATCCGCCAATCATTTCCAACCTTTACGGTGAATCACCCATGTACGGATCCATACAAGATGTCTTGAAAGAGCTGCCCGATGTCGGCACCAGTTGGCTGCGTTACATGACGGCGCTGGCCCGTTCCTTCAACCGCGAGCAGACCGAATTTCTCGACAGCTATCTGATCGCGGCCCAGATCGCGCTGGCGGCGGCCAAGGACAACCCCATGACCCTGCGCGATACCATGGAGATCATGCAGCACAAGTCGGCCCTGGTGGGGAAGGGAATCATGGCCACCCAGGAGAAGATGACGGATTTCGCCTTCGACCAACTGAAGGAGGTCAACGAGGCCTTTTTCAATACCCTCTTCAACAGCGAGGGGGAGAATCTGGTGGGCTATCTGAAGCGCGAAGCCCAGGTCATGGAGGCGGTCGCCAACTTCCCGGAACAGATCGAGAAGGTCAAAGACGACTTCGGGTTCCACTTCAACACCTCGGCCTACCGCTTGATCCATGACTCGGGCTCCTTCCTCATGTATCAGGTGCTGCCGATCAAGGAAGGTGTAAAGGTGCGGGACGATCTGAAGCCGGTGCTCCTGATACCGCCCTACATGCTCGGCGAGCATATCCTCTCGTTCCTGCCCTATGAGGACAAGAGCTACGCCCACAGCTTCGCCAACGAAGGCATTCCCACCTATGTGCGGGTGGTCAAGGACATCGACCAGAACGACATCGTGCAGAACATGACGCCGGACGACGATTGCACGCAGACCCGCGAGCTCTGCGCCCTCCTCAAGGAGAAACACGGGAAAAAGGTCACCCTCAATGGTACCTGCCAAGGGGGCTACATCGTCCTCATGAACACCCTTTCGGGGACCCTCACGGAGGTCAGCGATACCCTCATCACCAACGTGGCCCCCATCGACGGCACCTTCAGCGATGCCATCAGCGGCATGCCCAGCATGCACCATGATTTCATCACCACCACCCTGCCGAACGGCCACAAGGTCGCCAACGGGTACATGTTGAGCCTGGGCATGCGGTTTGTCGCCATCGACCGCGAAACCCCCTTGATCAAGGTGTTGGACCAGGCCTCGCTGCACAAGGCAACCGATCTCAATCCCGGCAAGACCGCGGCGGCCCTGTTCCGCTGGCTGCTCAAGGAACGGGTACACCTGCCGTTGGAAATCGCCAAAATGAGCACCAGCACCTTCCAGCAACCCATCTCCGAGGATGGCGTGTTGCCGGTCAAGCTCTACGACAAGCCGCTGCAGGTGAAGGAGCTCAAGGACCTGGGCGTCAAGTGGTATCAGAACTATGCCGTGAAGGACGACCTGGTTACCCCGGGGTGCGCGACGGCGGCCAATCGATTCCTCGAAGGGATGGATGTCATCGAGTCCGTGCCCTTCCCGGGCGGCCATGTGGCGATTCTCACCAGCCCGTACAACAAGCGGTCGCCGGTCAACGATTACTTCAAGACAAAGGATGGCAAGGAGTACCGTGGTCCGGTCAAATTCCAGCTCGATATCTCCGGGTAATCAGATGCCCGATTCACGGCAAAAAAGGCGCCTGGAAGGCGCCTTTTTCACATCTTTTGCATAAGCCCTCTCTGGCTCCTACGCTCCAGAGCGTGGGAACGAGAGAATAACCCTTCATCGAGCGGAGGGCACCTTGAAAAATTCAAGGCGCCCGTGCGGGGCAGGGAAGCCCCGCCATCTTTCAAGTACGAAAGTAACTGAAAGATGAAGCGGAGCGGAAACCGTGTTTTCGCTTCGTGTCGTGAAAAATTGCAGGGACGCAATTTTTTAAGGTCCCCCAGAGATGATTCTCAAGGCACTGAAAGAATTCATGAGGCTCGAGTCCGCGAGCGGAATACTGCTCATCATTGCCGCCCTGTTGGCGATGCTGGTCGAAAACTCCGCGGCCAAGGGCCTCTACGACGCCTTACTCGGAACCCCGGTCGAGATCCGCATCGGTGAGTTCGAGATCGCCAAGCCCTTGTTGCTCTGGATCAACGATGGCTTGATGGCGATCTTCTTTTTCCTCATCGGCCTGGAAGTCAAACGTGAATTCCTGGCCGGGGAATTGTCCGATCCCGCCCGCGTCATTCTACCGATCATCGCGGCCATCGGCGGCATGGCGGTTCCCGCAGCAATCTACGCCTACATCAATTGGGGCGACCCCGTTGCCATGAAGGGCTGGGCGATACCCGCGGCTACCGATATCGCCTTCGCCCTCGGCATACTCGCACTGCTCGGCAGGAGAATCCCGCCGACCTTGAAGTTATTTCTGATGGCCCTGGCGATCATCGACGATCTGGGGGCCATCATCATTATTGCGATTTTCTATACCGATGACCTGTCGATCTATTCGCTGTTGCCAGCGGTGATGGCGATTGCGGTTTTGTTCCTGTTCAATCGCCGGCGGGTACTGGGATTAGTGCCCTATATTCTCATCGGCCTGGTGCTCTGGGCCGCCGTCCTCAAATCCGGGGTGCACGCGACGCTCGCGGGAGTCGTCACGGCGCTCTTCATCCCTTGCAGGAAGGCTCCGGGGGAAACCAAAACGCAGTTGGAAAAGCTGGAACATGACCTTCACCCCTCGGTCGTGTACGGCATTCTGCCGCTGTTCGCGTTTGCGAATGCCGGGATCCCCATTGAGGCCATAACCCTCGAATATCTGCTGCATCCGGTCCCATTGGGTATTGCCGCGGGCCTCTTCTTCGGGAATCAGCTCGGGGTGTTCGGTCTCAGCTGGTTGGCAATCCGGCTCGGTATCGCAAAAATGCCGCAGAACGCCACTTGGCTCCAGCTGTATGGGGTTTCCTTACTCTGCGGCATCGGTTTTACGATGAGCCTGTTCGTCGGCTCCTTGGCGTTCGAGCAGGGCGGGCCGGATTTTGCGATCGACGACCGAGTCGGCATTCTGGTTGGCTCGCTTGCCTCCGGTATCGCGGGTTATCTCATATTGCGATTTCTTGCGCCCGCCCGAGTGCCACGCTAGTTTGCACATTTATCACACCGAGCGATCGTCGCCTTACCCGAGATACAGCCCTGGCTCGACGAGCTCGATGCCTTATGCAGCGAAGGTCCCCACCAGGGCCTACTGATCTCGCATCATCCACGACCGATCAATTTGTTGGCCCGTGAGGCTGGGTTCTGGATCGACCGGAGTAGTGCCGCATCCCCCACGCGGGCGCGCCCGGTCGGCATCGCCGGCAAGGGAACGGAGCTCGCAATGGATCAGCTCGTCGAGCGTGGCTGGATCTTCGATGACTAAACGACAAGTGGTCGTCCTATGCGAAGATCGGGTGAAATGGGGTGCTTAGGTGGGCTTGATGCGCTTGCCGGTGGTGAAATCCCGCGGCTGAAAGGCGTCGTCGTTCCACAGGGTGACGAGCTCCTCCCGACCCAGGGTCAGCACGAACAACCCTTGGCGATAGGCATAACGGTCCGCGGCCTGCTCGGCGGCCAGGGTGGCGACTGCCCCGAACCGGCGATAATCCTTATATTCGGGGAAGAAGTTCGGAAAAGTCCTCAGGTCTTCGAGCAGCTCACCTACATGGTCCACCCGCAGGGTGGTCTTGACCTCCACGATCACCAGGGCATCGCCATCCACCAGCAGCAGGTCGAGCTCCATCTCCTCCCCGTCCCGGCGCGCCCGCACCCGTTCCAGGGTGCGGCTGACCGGAATGCCCCAATCCTGGAATAAACGCATGACCCCCGGCCGTACCAGGGCCTCTATCAAGCGGCCCCACTGGCCGGTAAACAGCCTTTCGGCCGCGCGCGTCTGGGCGGAGAGGGCGGCAATCTCCCGCCGGGTCTCCTCGAAGTAACGGTCGAGACGCCGGTCGGTTTCCTTGAACTGCCGGTCGGTCTCCTTGAACTGCCGGTCGGTTTCCTTGAACTGCCGGTCGGTTTCCTTGAACTGCCGGTCGGTCTCCCGAAACAGGGCCCAGATCGATTCGACGGCCTGTTGGATATCTGCTTGAGTCATGGTGTTTTGCCCGGAAGGTTGTCGATTTGGACCAATCTAGCGGGAATGACCTTGGGTGGCAAGATGTAACTCGGCGATTGGGCACGGATGTTCTGAAAGGCGGGGATGATCCATTCAGCGCCGTCGGCTGTTTTCAGGACACCTTGAAAAATGGGGAGTGGGTAAATCCTGCGTGATGTTCAACGTTTGTTCTCACACCAAAGCAGGGCTTTGGTTGTGGACACGGTCGGTTCAAAAGCGGCAGATCGTCTCCCCACCGTGTTCGATCCAACCATGGATCATCTTCCTGGTCGTAAAGCCGCCGGCACAGTAGCCAGCCTTGTCGATCACGATGACCCCGCCGCGTCCGGCGACCTTGCGTTGCAGATAGGCGATGCCTGCGGTTACGGCATCCTGAGCGCCATAGCCCTGGAAGAGGATGAGGTCGGAGATGGTCTTGGCGATCACGGCACGCATGAGGTGCTCGCCGTAACCGGTAGCCGAAACGGCGCAGGTTTCGTTGTCCGCATACAGGCCCGCGCCGATGACGGGTGAATCGCCGACCCGACCCATCCGCTTGTTGACGATGCCGCCGGTGGAGGTGGCGGCGGCGAGATTGCCCGACGCATCCCGGGCGACGGCGCCGATGGTGCCGTATTTCTGTTCCTCGCCCGCGTCCTCGGCATCGTCATGGTCCAGCATGACGCGGTGTTTCAGACGGGCCGTATTCAGCTGGGCGACGCGCTCGGGGGTGAGAAAATAATGGTCCGGCGTCCGCTCCATCCCGCAGTGGTCGGCGAAGCGTAGCGCCCCCTCGCCGCTGAGCATCAGATGCTCGCTGCCATCCATGACCAGACGGGCGAGCTGAATCGGATTGGCAATATTCGAGACGGCGGCCACCGCGCCGGCGGTCAGGTCGCGACCATCCATAATGCCGGCATCCATCTCCACATGGCCATGCTCGGTAAGCACCGATCCGCATCCGGCATTGAACAAAGGGTCGTCCTCCAGCTGGGAGGCACAGGTTTCGACCGCCTCCACGGCGGTCGCGTCTTGGGCGAGGCTCTCGCGTCCGTGCTCGAGGATGACCCGCAGGCTCTCCAGATAGCGCACGGCGATGCGGTCATCCTTGATGTTATCCAGCGCGCCGGCGCCACCATGGATCATGAGGGAAAAGGTCTTAGCCATACTCTGTTCCATACGGGATGCTGTGGTCCACGGACCGAGCCAATAAAAAAGGCACCTTGACCGGTGCCTTACAGGAACCCGAAGCCCGCATCCCTGGGAGGGTGTCATAAAAGCCCATCAAGCCCATCCCTGGGCTTTGCGACTGGCGAATCGGAACATGGCGATGTTCCGATTCCTCCATTTTCAACCGCGTGCCGCGGTCGAAAATGGTGGTCCGTCCCTGGACCGCACCGGGCGCTTGCTTGGTAGAGTTCGAGTTGCGAGCACTTGCGATTGGGTCGGGATCGAGGTCGTCGATGAATCAAAGGCGCCTTTGGAGCTCCCACGTCAGCCGCTGCTGAGCCGCCTCCGGTCCGGCGATCAGAAACAGGGTCTTGCCTACCAGGATCGGGCCCCAGTTGACCAAGATCACCCCCTCACCGCGCCTGGGATTATATTCGATATCGGTCAATTCCAGAAAAGTGAGGGAGCGGTGGCGGGTGGCAAAGGCCCGTGCCTGCCAGTGCCCGAGCTCGAGCTTGTGGGCGATAAGGGTGGGGTAGGAGGCCCCATTGAAACGGGGGTTGCATTCGATGACAAGATAGTCGGTGCGCTCCTTTTCCTGCACAACCGCCACGTCGAAGGCAAAGAGCCCCTGCATGCCTTCCCGATAGAGCCACTTGGCCATGGGTTCCACCCGCTCCCAGGGCTCATGGGATGCCGGAAACCGGTTGCCCTGGTGGGCGCAGCCGTCGAGTATCTGCTCGGTGGCCGTCAGCCGTTCAAGCCCATACGCCGTGATCCGGTATTGGAGATTGAGAAAGCAGTCGGTTGCAACCTCCTGCTGGAGCTGGACCGGAACCCCGGGCTCGAAGCGACCGATGGCCGCGCGCAGCTCCGTGCTATCGCCGCAACGGTAGATACCGACCCCCGAGACGGAGACCGCAGCCTTGAGATAGCAGGGATAGGGAAAGGTTGCAATCCGCCGTGGGGTAATGTCCGATGCCTGCGCAAAGCACAGGGTCTCGGGAACAGGTACCCCGAGCCGATCGGCGAGGGAGATGAAGTTGTTCTTGGAATTGATGAAATCCACGGCCCGAAACCAGGCGGCATCCGGTCGGACCCGATGTTCGTCGGTACCGAAATAGAATACGCTGACTTCCCGCTCCGGATATCGGGCCAATGCATCCTGGCCGACATCCCAGATAATCTGCTCGGTATGACTGATGCCGACGCGCCGATAATGGTCCCGGATGTATGACCACTGGGACCTAAGCTCCGGGTGGAGCTGAAGCAGATCTCCAGGCTCGGTCAGGCCCAAGGCGCGCCCGGAATAGAGGTAATTGCCGACGACGCCTTCCGCGGTGCAGCCCATGATGTCGTGGTTGACGATCCGTGCCGGCATAAGCGCCGGCTCGTTCAGTGCCAATGCCTCCCCCATTACCCCGATCCCCCTGTCGATTGAACACACAGGGAATCAAGCAAGATCCGGGCCAGGCGGATCGGTTTTGTGAGGTGGCCGGGAGGAAAACCGGCCTCATGCCGTGGGACGAGGGGGATACCATACTCAGCTGCCCGTTACCGGCCGATATTCTGTTTCCAAATCGAAGCAGGCATCGAAGCGGGGAGTTATAGATTTGCCGCCTGTCTGGCGACGACATAGGTCTTGGCCGAGAGCTCCAGGGAGGAGATCCACTTGTAGGCCTGATTCAGGGTCTCGCCCCAGGCATAGACCCCATGGCCACGGACCATGGCGACGGGATGATTGGCCAGGGCCTTCGCTACGACCTCCGATGCCTGCTCCGGAGCGTTCTCGTATTCCACTGAGAGTACCGGGACCCGCTTGAAATAGCATTGCCCTTCGAAATCCACCGGCCGAAAGTCCCGGCCGGCGAGGCTCAAGGCCACCGAGTAGGGACCGTGGCTATGCAGTACCGCCCGTGCCTGAGGCTGTACTCGATACACCTGCCAGTGCAGTGGCGCGTCCAGGGAGGCGCCCGCAGGACAGGGACCGTCCAGGGGACAGGCCACCAGGTCGCTGGGCTCCAGGGTATCCGCGCAGGCCCCGGTGGGGGTGACCCAAAAGCCCGCGCCCGTGCGCATCGAGGCGTTGCCGGAATGGGAGTCGTTATAGCCATACCGGTGCAGCCAGCGGTAATAGCGAACCAACTCCGATCTCGCGGCCGTATCGGCGGGGACCCAGGTCGCCAGGTAGTCTTGCACGAAATCGGCGACTGCCGCGGGGTCGTCCAGCGGCAACCGCGGTGGGTGATCCGCGCCGGGCAGGTCGCGGTCCGTAACCAGGGCCAGGATATCCGGGTCCTGGGGATAGAGCGGCGGCTGACCCAACGCCGGGCGATAAATCTCGATCTTGGGATAGGCCGCGTGCTTGAAACCCTCCACCAGGATCAGATCCAGCCGGTCCGCGTCGAACCTTCGCAGCATCTCCCCCAGCTCCGGGTCCCTGCCCAGCTCCACCGGCTCCGATTGCAACGCCCAAAGACGTTGGGAGGCCAGCAGGACCTGCTGGGCCCCCGCCGCGCGGATCTCGTAACTGTCCTTGCCCGGAACATCGATATCGAAGCGATGATGGGCGTGCTTGAGATAGCCGATCCGTAGCCCTCGGCCCCGGAGCATAGGCACCAGCTTCTTCAGCAGGGTGGTCTTACCGCTGCCACTCGGGGCGACGAATCCGATTACGGGTAGTCGAAGCCTGCGCATGATGGGTCTTTCCCCGGAGCGAGCGTGCCGCACCGAAGAACCACGGATAGACACAGATTCACACGAATCCTTCCATTTGCCATCCCTGGTGCCGGCAGACTCCGGCAATCCCTACCGGGTAGCATTCTGATTTTGTCGTTTCCGAAAAGTTATACATCGATGTTCTCCGCATCGAGTGCGTATCTTTCGATGAATTCCCTCCGAGGTTCTACCTGATCTCCCATCAAGGTAGTAAATATATCATCCGCGGCAATCGCATCCTCGATAGTGACCCGTAACAGCCTCCTGGTTTCCACATTCATGGTCGTTTCCCATAGCTGACCCGGGTTCATCTCACCCAGGCCCTTGTAGCGCTGAATGTGGTAACCACGCTTGGCCTCGTCGACCATCCATTCGAGACCCTCGCCGAAGCTTTCGATCGCCTTCTGTTTGCCGCCCCGGGAAACATAGGCCCCTGGCTCCACCAAGCCATTGAGTTTTTCCCCAATGTCGGTAATACGGATATAGTCCGCGCTTCGGAAAAAATCGATCGGTAGATAGGTAGTTTCCGGGATCCCATGACACAGGCGGGTAAGTACGATTCCAGGATAACCGGCCTCCCCATCCTCCAATCGTCTGACGGAGAAACCTTCACCAGGACCGGATCTGGCATTCAGATGCTCCCGGAGCTGGGACAGCCAGGCAGTGGATTCCTCTATATCCGTCAGGATATCTTCATCGGCCCGACGCAAGGAAAACAACGATTCTAAAAGGGCTCGACTGTAGCGCACGGAGAGCCTTGCCACGATCCCCTGGTAAAGCTGATAGTCCTTCGCCAGGGTCTCAACAACGGTATCCGCCAGGGACGGGGCACCTTCGGATATGCAAAATGAAGCACCATCCAATGCTGCCTGAAGCAAAGCTGCATTCAGCTCCGCGTCATCCAACAGATAAAGCTCCTGTTTCCCCTTCGTGACCTTATAGAGCGGTGGTTGCGCGATATAGATATGCTCACGCTCCACCAACTCCGGCATCTGACGGTAAAAGAACGTCAACAATAAGGTTCGGATATGGGAGCCATCCACATCCGCATCGGTCATGATAATGATTCGATGATAACGGAGCTTATCGGGATCATATTCCTCCCGGCCTATCCCACATCCCAGGGCGGTAATCAGGGTACCTACCTCCGTGGAAGACAACATCTTGTCGAAACGTGCCTTTTCTACGTTGAGAATCTTACCCTTGAGGGGAAGGATTGCCTGAAATACCCGGTCACGCCCCTGTTTGGCAGAGCCGCCGGCGGAATCCCCCTCGACAAGATATAGCTCGGATTTCGCGGGATCCTTTTCCTGACAGTCCGCAAGTTTTCCCGGCAGCCCTGCAACATCCAGAACGCCCTTACGTCGCGTCACTTCCCGCGCCTTTCGTGCCGCCTCCCTTGCAAGCGCGGCTTCGATCATCTTGTTCGCGATCGTCCTCGCTTCGGCTGGATACTCATCGAGAAACTCCGTCAAGTATTCAACCAACAATCCTTCAACAACGGCCTTGACGTCGGAAGAAACCAGCTTTTCCTTTGTCTGCGAAGAAAACTTGGGATCCGGTACCTTCACGGATACAACGCCCGTCAATCCCTCACGGGCATCATCGCCAACCGTCCGAATCTTATTCTTTTTCGCTAGGTCCCCTCGATCGATATATTGATTGAGGGTTCTGGTCAAACCGGCTCGAAAACCAGCCAAGTGGGTCCCCCCATCCCGTTGGGGAATATTATTCGTATAACAGAAAATCTTTTCCTGAAAGGATTCGTTCCACTGTAATGCAATCTCTACCTGGATATCCTCACGCTGTGAAAGGAAGGAGAAAACCGTGGGATGGATTGCAACCCGATTACGATTGAGATGCTGCACAAACGCCTGTATTCCACCCTTATATTCAAAGCAATCCTTACGTCCCGTGCTCTCCTCCATGAGCGATATCTTGACGCCGGAGTTGAGAAAGGAAAGCTCCCTTAAACGATTCGCAAGAACATCATAGTGGAATTCCAGATCTGAGAAGATTTTGTTGGATGGAAGAAATCGAATTTCCGTTCCCGTGTCATCACACCGATCAACCTCCTTCAAGGGATACAGCGGCTCCCCCAACCGATATTCCTGAATATAAAGATTACCCCCGCGGCGTATGCGCATCGTAAGATGCTCGGACAGGGCATTGACAACGGAAACACCAACCCCATGCAGTCCACCGGAGACCTTGTAGGACTCGTCATCGAACTTACCGCCGGCATGTAAGACCGTCATAATCACCTCGGCAGCGGACCGATTTTCCTCCGGGTGAATATCCACCGGAATACCACGCCCGTTATCCGTAACGGAAACCGAGTTATCCAAGTGGAGAGTAACAACAATATCGCTACAATATCCTGCCAGGGCCTCATCGATAGAGTTATCGACTACCTCGAAAACCATATGATGAAGGCCGGTTCCATCGTCCGTATCGCCAATATACATACCGGGCCTTTTCCGAACGGCGTCGAGACCGCGCAGAACCTTTATGTTGGACGAGTCATAGCTCATACGGAAGGACCTTCAATCTCAGACTACTCCGAGATGTAGTGGAAAACACGGGGGTAGTGGTAGAGTGTTGGGTGGTGACGGGCTGCCCAGCGGCCCAATCATGGCTCAGAGCCCTCGGCTTTTGCCATCCCTGGCGCCTGAATTCCGGCAATCCCTGCCGGAATGACGGAGTAGAGGTCGGCAGACTTCATCACTTAAAATTTAGCCACTACCAACACGGGAAAGCAGGCGGCACGGAGTAGGTAACCGAAGATGCTGGAACATTTTGTTCCACGTGGAACATTCTGTGCCAAAGCGTGTGGGAAAACTTTCTAACAGACTGTTTTTAAAAGAAATATTCAAAACACACAGGTGATCCGCATAGTGGACCTGGTATGGTAGTGGTGAATCCTGTGTGTTCAATTCTCACACAAAGCCACCAAGACACGAAACAAATAGGCAATTTTTACTTCGCTTCATGTTTCAAGCGGTTTGTTGGGGTTCGCAAGCTCACCCCAACCTACATTTCTGTCAATCAACAGTGCAGGATTGACAAGATTTTTCTCAGTGTCACCGTGCGGAGAAAGTTCAAAGCAACAAAATCAAGAATCCTGTTCATCCTAAAAATCTTGTTAATCCTGTCCTTTTAGGCCGTGTAGATTGGGGTGAGGTCGATTTTTCACGGACTACCGCGTTTTTTCATCGGCGAGAATCTGCGTAATCTGCGGATTCAAAATCACGAAACTACAACTCTACCTTCAAAATCATGTATCACAGCCTCATCGGCATGACTACAAAGGTTTCTTTCTCCTTCTCCTTGTTCCGAAGAATCACACTCGCATCCGAATCCTTGAATCCAATCTCGACCTCATTCCCCTCCAGAACGTTCAGGATGTCCATCAAGTAGCCAACATTAAATCCAATGACCGCCGGTTCCTGAGAATAGTTTATTTCCAACTCCTCCTCCGCCTCTTCCTTCTCGGGGTTTTGCGCCTGAAGCTTCAGTTCTCCCTTGTCTAAATTAAACCTCACTCCTCGGTACTTTTCGTTCGATAGAATCGATGTCCGAAACAATGCCTGCTTCAGTATATCTCTGTCAACATAGGCAATTTGCTCCGGAGCCGGCGGCACTACTTGATCGTAATCCGGATAACGACCGTCAATGAGCTTTGAGGCTACCAGAGTATCCCCCAGAGTAGCCCGAAACATTTTCTCCGAAACCTCTATCCGGACCTTCTCGTCTATATCACTTCCAAGCAATCGATTCATCTCCAGAACCGTCTTCCTGGGGAGAATAATCCGTATTGCTTCGCTGATGTCCAGAGATAACGCCTCCTCTACCTTGGCCAAGCGATGACCGTCGGTTGCAACCGCTACCAAACCATCCGGTTTCACCTCCAGAAAAAGACCGTTTAGATAATAGCGAACGTCCTGATGCGCCATCGAAAATGCAGTCTTCTCGAAAACGTACTTCAAGGTATCCCGCTCGATGTGAATACTTTGCATTCCCTCGCCCTTCTCCATGGTTGGAAAGTCATTCGCCGGCAGGGTACTCAGCATAAAGCGACTTCTTCCTGCAACCAAGGATGCACGGTCATTTTCTACCTTTAGCGAAATTTCCGTTCCCTCTGATAATGCCCTACAGATATCAGTAAATTTCCTTGCTGGTAGTGTGGTTTCCCCCGGTTGCTCAACCTTCGAATTAAATTTGGCGCAGACCTCTATTTCCAGATCGGTTCCAATAACCTGAATAAGGTCCTCCTTTGCCGACACTAGTATGTTTCCAAGTATCGGAAGTGTCTGTCGTCGTTCTACGACCCCCCCCACCTTCAGGAGGACTGATACCAAGGCTTCTCGGCTCGTTCGTATCTTCATTTTGGACCCTTTATAGTTTTACTCTAGTTTAGAATTTATAGTTATAGTTAACCTTGTGGATAATGGGATAAAAATTTTCTTCCTTTTATTTTCAATCCGTTACCGATAGATATGCCATGAACATTCTTGATGATTTCCTGTGGATAACCTGTGGGCTTATCGGTGAAATTGCTGTCACTGAAAATTATCCACAGATTATCCACATTATGCTGTCAGGGTTCTTAACAGGTTTCTGTAGTCTTCTTCAATGGTTCTGTCGATCTTACGCAAGTCTTTGATTTTTTTCGTTGCATGCAATACCGTTGTGTGATCCCTTCCGCTGAAGGAGCTACCGATTTCAGGTAGGCTGTGTTTGGTAAGTTCTTTGGCAAGTGCCATGGCAATTTGGCGAGGTCTGGCGATAGACCTGTTTCGTTTACTGGAGAGCATATCCGTAACCCTGATTTTGTAATATTCCGCAACCGTTTTCTGGATATTTTCCAAAGTTACCTGTTTGTCCTGAGCCGCGAGCATGTCCTGAAGAACGTTCCTGGCAAACTCGAGATTTATCGGTGTACCCGTGAACTGCGAGTTCGCCACCAGACGCCGTAAGGCTCCTTCGAGATCCCGGATATTCGAACGGATACGCCTTCCGACGAAGAAGGCAACATCCTCCGGTAATTCGGTACCGATATGTATTGCCTTACTCTTCAGGATAGCTACACGGGTTTCCAGATCCGGGGGCTCGACCGCAACGGTAAGGCCCCAACCGAATCTCGATTTCAGCCGTTCTTCCAGCCCATTGACTTCCTTGGGGAAGCGATCACTCGATAATACGATTTGCTGTTTGGATTCGAAGAGTGCATTGAAAGTGTGAAAAAATTCCTCTTGAGATCGTTCCTTGCCTGCGAAAAACTGAATATCATCGATAAGCAGTGCGTTGACCGTTCGATAGTTTTTCTTAAATTCGTCGATGCGATTATGCTGTAGGGACTTCACCATCTCGGTAACGAATCGTTCCGAGTGGAGATAAACAACCCGTGCCGATGGGCTGTTGTCTGATACCATGTTTCCTACCGCATGCATCAGATGGGTTTTCCCTAGTCCAACGCCTCCATATATGAATAGGGGGTTGTAAACAACTCCAGGGTTCTCGCCTATTTGAGTCGCTGCCGCCCTTGCGATTTGATTTGATTTTCCTTCAATAAAGGTATCGAACGTGAACTCAGTAATTAGGTTACTTGCGGAATAGTTATTCGTGGATTTTCCTTGAGGTGTGGATGTCCTCTTTCTTGCGGTTTCTGTCGAGTTTTCGGCTTGTTGCAGGCTGCCGATCTCGAATAGGATTGCATGGATCTTTCCACCGCTTAGATGGGTGCAGAGCTCCGTGATTTTCTGCTGGTAGTGTTGTTTAACTCGATTTCTTACGAATTGGTTGGGGGCATATAGTATGATCCGCCCGTCTTCCGTGGCTGCTTGAAGGGGAAGGATCCACGTATTGTATTCGGTTGCCGTCAGGCTTCCTTTGAGACGGGATCTGCATTGATTCCAGATTTCCACGGATATTTGGCCTCTATACTCGATAAATTCTTTATGGGCGGGGATCCGCGAAAACTTATTGATCTCTTGGTGTTGAGGGATCAGCGGATGACATGGCTATTGTAGCTTACAAGTTTATATTGGTTTTCGTCACTTATCCACAAGTCGGGATCAAGTGTTATGGAGATGTGGATGGAATCGCTTCCCAGTATTTTGCGGTTCTATGTAGGGTGACCGGCTACCCGTGGTTTCGCCGCAGGAGCCCATTTTCGCAGAGCTCGGCGATGAGCGCCGAGATGTCGGCCAGGATTTGCTCCCGTGGCGCGGCGTAGCTTGTTGCCAGGCGCTCGGCGATCTCCGTTACTGAAAGGCCAGTTGCCAGGAGCCGCCAGCATTCGGCGCCGATGCCCTCGAAGCGGTAGGAGGTTTCGTTGGCAAGGTTGGTCAGCACCAGGTCTTCCCCTTGGATACGGATGGTGACCAGGACCGGCACATGGAACCCGTGCTTGGGCTGGTCGGCCCAGTCGGTGCCGGCGAGACGCCAGGATCGGCGGCGGTGCATCCCTTCCCCCTCATCGGGCGGCACGAGGGAGCGGATGAAGTTCGGAGGTACCTGGGGTGGGTCCAGGGGCTTGGTAAACCAGGAGCGTACGTCCTGGTCCAGCCCGATACCCATGATGAAGCCGTTGTGCGCCCGCTCGAGGCCGGCCCCGAGCAGCTCTTGGTCGTAGGGTGTGGGGTCCTCGTAGGGGATGCGGTAATGGGCGAATTTGCCCACGGGGATGTGCAGCCGGATGCCGTAGCGTTCGGGGTTGCAGACCACGGGGCTGTGGAGCGTAGCGACGTAGCGACCCCAGGCCGCGGATCGGATGTAGCCCAGTTTGAAGAGCTGGCGCACCCGCTCCAGGCTGTCGAGGGTGTCTTGTTCGGTCTCGGTGGGGAAGCCGTACATCAGATAGGCGTGCACTAGGATGCCGGCGTGGGTCAGGGCGCGGCAGGCCCGTACCGCCTGCTCGATGGTGATGCCTTTGTCCATGAGGGCGAGTAGTCGGTCCGAGGCGACTTCGAGACCGCCCGCGACGCCGATGCAGCCGGCGCGGGCCATGAGGTCGGTGAGCGCGGAGTCGGCGAAGGCGCGCTCGAAGCGGATGTTGGTGAACCAACTGAAGCTTGCGCCCCGCTCGATGAGTGCCTGGGACAGGGCCTTGAGCAGCTTGGGCGGGGCCGCCTCGTCCACGAAGTGGAAGCCGGAGCAGCCGGTCTCGGCGGCGATGCGTTCCATACGCTCGAGGATGAGCGCGATCGGCGCCGGGTCGTAGCGGCAGACGTAGTCCAGGCGGGTGTCGCAGAAGGCGCACTTGTGCCAGTAGCAGCCGTGGGCCAGGGTGAGCTTGTGCCAGCGCATGTCCATCTGCAACCGGGCGCTGGCGTTCGGCAGGCGCATCACGGAGAAGTAGCGGTCGAGGGGTAGGGCGCCGTAGGTGGGGGTGCCGATTTGCGCCTGGGGGATGTCCGGGAGATCGTCTTGAACCTTGTAGGTCACTTGGCCGTTCTCCTGGACCCAGGTCCGGTGCAGGCCCGAGCGGGGTCGGTGGCCCGCCAGGTGTTCGAGCAGGCATGTGAGGGGCCGCTCGCCGTCGTCGAGCACCACATAGTCCACGAAGTCGAACAGAGCCGGCTCGCTCAGGTCCCGCAGATAGCCGCTGGCGAAGCCGCCGCCGAGGGCAATCCTGGCCGCGGGCAGGATTTCGCGCACGGCCTTGCCCAAGCGCAACGCGCCATAGCAGGTACCGGGGAAGGGTACGGTGAGGCACACCAGGTCCGGGCGGTGGGTCTCGATGATCGGTATCCAGAGGTCCAATAACTCCTGGTCGATGAGGGAGGGTTCCCCGGCCAGCTTGGCGGCCAGGGGCCCGAAATCCGGGCCGACGAGCGCCCGGCCATATTCCCAGATGGCGCCTTCCGTGAGCGTGAAATCCCGGTCGATGGTGGTTCTGATGACCTCGAGCAGGTCATCCAGAAAGAGTGTGGCCAGGTACTTGGCCCGGTCCTGCAACACCAGCTCGCCGAAGGTGTGCTCGAGCAGGTCGATCCGCACCTGCAGGCCGGTGAAGCTCGGGCCTTCGGGGCAGAAGGAACGGGAGCCGATGCGATAGGCCAAGTTGGGGTCCTTGTCCTGGAGGAAGGCCATCACCGGGTCGATGGCCCGTTCGTAGTCTTCGTAGGCCTCCAGGAAGAAGGTGACGGTGGGCTCGATGGTCTCCCGCCCGGCGGCGTAGTCTTCGGCGGCTTGCTGAAGCCGGGGCAGGAAGGTCCGGGACAAGAGCCGCGTGATCAGCAGAATCGAGAGATCGACCTGGTAGGCGGCGATCCCACGGGAGTGCAGGAAGCCGGTGAGATACGCGGTCGCGGGATAAGGATTGTTCGGCTCCACCAGGGGTGGGGTAGCCAGGAGTACGGAAACCATCTTTCGGCTACCGGATCGTTTGGGCTGTCTTGATCTTTGCGGATTGAAGAGGTGTAGGGTCCCTCCCAACGGTCGATGGCGCCCTCGACAGGACTCGAACCTGTGACCTATCGCTTAGGAGGCGATTGCTCTGTCCTGCTGAGCTACGAGGGCGGAATGATGGCGGAGCCGAGGGGATCGAGCCCCTGACCTTTTTGTGCACGGCACAAAAAACGCACGTTCGGGTGCACTGTGTCCATTGCTTTTATCCGCAGATTGCGCAGATTCCCACAGATTAAAAGCTGTACTCGTTAGCACATCCGGCCCCACGCGGACATGACTTGAGATGACACAATTGTACAGTATGTGACAGGTACCCCGCCTCATCATATTTTGCGTCCTCAGCGGGGCGAGGAACGGCCAGCGACCGTACCGGCGAATGCTCCATTTCACCTTTAAATGAAGAAAAATCCTGTCAATCCTGTACGATTGGATAAAAGTACGAATCTTGTTGCGTTTATTGGCGTCCATTGGTGGCAAAAAATATGAGGCAGCGTACCAGGCCCGACATCCAGATCCTCGACACTACCCTGCGGGACGGCGAGCAGACCCATGGCGTCTCCTTCTCCCCGGCGGAGAAGACCAACATCGGCAAGGCCCTGCTGGAGCTGGTGCGGGTGGACCGGATCGAGGTAGCCTCCGCCCGAGTGTCCGACGGCGAGATCGAGGCCGTGTCCGCTATCATCGACTGGGCGCGGGGAGTCGGGCTGGCCGACCGGGTGGAGGTGCTCGGATTCGTCGACTACGGCAAAAGCCTGGACTGGCTCCAGGCCGCCGGCGGGCACGTGATCAACCTGCTGGCCAAGGGCAGCGAAAAACATTGCCTGCACCAGCTTGGTAAAACACCGGACGAGCACCTGCTCGATCTGCGCGCTAACATCGCGCTCGCCCGCGAGCAGGGCCTGCGGGTCAACCTCTACCTGGAAGACTGGTCCAACGGCTACCGGGACAACCGGGATTTCGTCTACCGGCTGGTGGACGGACTCGCCGACACGGGCGTCGCCCACTACATGTTGCCGGATACCCTGGGGGTGATGACCCCGGACCAGGTCGCCGCCGCCCTGACGGACATGATCCGACGCTTTCCCGAGCTCGCGTTCGACTTCCATCCTCACAACGACTATGGCCTGGCCACGGCCAACGTGGTCGCGGCCGCCCAGGCGGGGGCGGCGGCGGTCCACTGCACCGTCAACTGCCTGGGGGAACGCGCCGGCAACGCCTCCCTGGCGGAGGTGGTGGTCAACCTGCGCGACCAGCTCGGGCTGGACTTAGGGATAGACGAGACCCACCTGGTCCGGGTCAGCGAGCTGGTCGAGCACTTCTCGGGCAAACGCATCGCCGACAATGCCCCCATCGTGGGCGAGGACGTCTTCACCCAGACCGCGGGCATTCACGCCGACGGCGACCACAAGGCCAGCCTCTACCACACCCGGCTGAGTCCGGAGCGGTTCGCGCGCAGCCGTCGGTACGCCCTGGGCAAGCTCGCGGGCAAGGCCTCCCTGCTCAAAAACTTAGAGCGCCTCGACATCAGCCTCTCGGAAGCAAACCAACGCAAGGTCCTCCAGCGGGTCGTAGAGCTCGGGGACTCCAAAAAGACCATCACCAGCGACGACCTGCCCTTCATCATCGCCGAGGTCCTGGAGAGCAAGGACTACGACCACCTGGAGCTGCTCTCCTGTACCACTAACAGCAGCCTGGACCTCCCCGCCACCGCCGCCATTCGTGTCCGGCTGTTGGGCGAGGAGCACTCCGCCATCGCCGGCGGCAACGGCGGCTTCGACGCCTTCACCGGGGCGCTCGCCAAGATCCTGAAGAGACAGGGATTCACCCTGCCCGAGCTACTGGACTTCGAGGTCCGGATCCCCAAGGGCGGGCGCTCCGACGCCCTCACCGAGTGCATCATCACCTGGGCCGGCGAGACCGGCGAAATCCGCACCCGCGGCGTCCACTGCAACCAGGTCTTCGCGGCCATCAACGCCACCCTGCGGGTAGTGAACCTGCGGCTCCAAAACGCCCTTCAACCATTGCGGTCCTCCAACCCCGCCGCCTGAGGCAGTACCTTGTCCGAGCTCGGGTTTCGCCTGAAGGAGAAACGATCGACATCCTGCTCGCGGTCGGGGCTGTCACACTCAATCACAACGGATGGTTGGAACGATGCGCCCCATCGAGCTGACAGCGGACCAACCGTCGTTTCGTACGATTCGCTTCGAGCCCGCAGGGATCAGCCTGATCGTCGGCGGCAGGTCCCGTAAGGACGAAACGGGTAGCGACAAGACCTATAATGGTGTCGGGAAATCCCTCGTGATTGCCCTGATCCACTTCTGCTTGAGAATTTACCGCTACCTCGACAGGGGAATTGCGATGGCATTTCAGGCATTCGTTCGGCTGCCGGCCTGTCAGGTCGGTTTTGTCGTCTGCTGTCTGCTCGTTGCTCCCATGGTCCAGGCCTCCCCTTGGGCGCGGGTCGCTACGACGGCTGCGGGGCCGGCCGCCGTTATCGGGGGGCCCGCAAACGGCTGCGTTGCGGGGGCGCAGGCATTACCGGCTACGGGCACCGGTTTCGTCAGTATCCGGCGTCACCGCAACCGCTATTACGGCCACCCGGATACGATCCGCCTGGTGTGGGATCTGGGCAAAGCCCTGAGCAGGCACACGGGCGGACTCATGATGGTGGGCGACCTCTCGCAGCCGCGCGGCGGACCCATGTCTTCCATGCACCGGAGCCATCAAAACGGCATGGATGTGGATATCTGGTTTCGCCTGGCTACCTCGGCCCGGAGCGCCAACGACCAGCACCCGGAGCACCGCGACCCCGCGAGCATGGTCGCCCCCGGAGGGCATACCCTCAACCAGGACTGGGGCGAACCGCAGCGGCTTCTGCTCAAGACCAGCGCCGAGCATCCGCGGGTGGACCGTGTCATCGTCAATCCGGTCATCAAGCGTGCCCTGTGCCGAACCGAGCAGGGCGACCGCGGCTGGCTGCGCAAGCTGCGGCCCTGGTGGGGACACGATGCCCACGTCCATATCCGGCTCAAGTGCCCGCGGACAAGCCCCTATTGCAGACAACAACCCCCACCCCCCGCCGGGGACGGCTGCGATCAGTCACTTGCCTGGTGGTTCAGCGAAGAGGCGAAAAGGCCGGCGAAGAAATCCAAGAAAAAGAAGGCAAAACCACCCCTGCCGGCCGCTTGCACGGCTCTACTTTCTGGGTCCTAGGTTCGGATAGCCACCGAGCTCCAGAATCGCCAAGAGACAGGGCGATGGGTTTTTCATCGAGCCAATCTCCCTATTGGAGCACGTCTCGCGGGCACCGGCCTCACGCGAATACGACCCAGGTCGTGGCGATGTATTTGACCCCCGCCTGTAACGTCGCCGCCCGGTGCTCGTGGGTCCAGAAGGGTGGGAACAGGATCAGCTTACCCCGCCGTGGTCGGATACTGACATCCTGATAGAGAAACTGGGTCTCGCCGCCGGGTCCCGCCACATCGTTGAGATACCAGAGCGCGACCAGCTGCCGTTGGCTGAACTCGTGGCTGCCTCCGTCGATGTGCCAATGATAAAACTCGCCGGGGCGGTAACGTTGCACCTGGTAGCCCACATCCTTGAAGGGCCCCTGAAAGTAGGGGAAGGCTTCACGGAACTCCCCCAGGGTCACGGCCAGTGAGCGGAAGAACATCCGGTCCATATCCCTCCAATCCTCCTTGTTGCTCACCACCAGGTCCGTGGTTACTTTCACCCCCGGGTCCTCGACCCGGATCTGGCCGATGCGGCCCGCGTGCTGCTGCTCGGGGTGGGCCTCGAAGCGTTCGATCACCTCCTTACAGAAGGCGGGCGACAGGGCCAGGGGCCGCTCGAAGATGAAACTGCCGGTCTTGACCTCCCGGATGCTCGCCAGGGACTCGGCCTGACGTTCGGTAGGGATATTCACGGTTTAGATATCCTGTTAGTTTGCGGTTGGTTTTGGATCACGCACCGTTCCCGCGTTTGCAGGCCGTCTTCCTAATTTCAAGTACTGACGTACTTGAAATCAGGACGGGACAATCCTTGCTCCGCATGGGCGCCTTGGGTTTTTCAAGGTGCCCTTAATATTGCCTCCAGAAGCTAATATATGCAATATAATCGATTATTTTGTATCTTGTTCTATACGTTAGAATAGCGTATTTTGATTACTTCACTATTCAATTTAACCGGTTAAATTGCACATTATGTATCTCAAGAGATCGGCGGAAGAGATCCTCCAGGAGATCATCGCCGGTGACAAGGTGGGCATTATCCTCGGCGCCCGCCAAGTCGGAAAGACGACGCTGATCCAGCATGTACTGCGGAAGCAGGAGGCGGTCTTTCTCAACTTCGACGTGGAAGTGGACAAAGCGCGCTTCCAGGCCGCGGCCGGCCTGCCGCCCGCCGAGGGTTTAGGTTCCCTCGGCAACCCGCGGGTCTTGGTCGTCGACGAGGCCCAGCGCCTGCCCGAGGCCTCTCGGATCATCAAGGGTTGGTACGATGCCCGCCTGCCCGTAAAGATCCTGCTGCTCGGCTCTTCCTCGCTGAACCTGCTCGACCAGGCGGTGGAGAGTCTCACCGGCCGCAACCGCAAGCTGACCCTGCCTCCCCTGCTGTTCTCCGAGACCCTCTCGTCACAGGCGTGGGCAACCTCCCGGATGCCGCGCGATCAGCTGCTCCGACATTTCGCCCCCCAGCTGCGGGCCTGGCTGCAACAACGGTTGGCCTTCGGAGCCTATCCCGAGGTCGTCCTGACGCCCGCTCCGGCGCGCTTGCTGCGCGAGCTCAGCGCCGACTATCTCTGGAAGGATGTCCTGCAAACCGGTCTGATCAAGACGCCGGATCCCATCAAGCGTCTGCTTCTGCTGCTCGCCCATCAGGTCGGCTCCGAGGTATCGGTGAACGAGCTGGCAACCCAGCTGCGGATGGCGCGGCCGACGGTAGAGCGCTACCTGGACCTGCTGGAACGGACCTTCGTCATCTTTCGGCTACCCTCGTTCAGCACCAACCCGCGCAAGGAAATCGCCAAGGGCCGCAAGGTGTTTTTCTGGGACACCGGAGTCCGCAACGCCCTGCTCAATGCCTTTGCGACCGAGGAGCTGCGCCCGGACATCGGTCCCCTGTGGGAAAACTGGACGATTGCGGAAATCGCCAAACGCAATGCCCTGCTCGGCGCGCCGGCGGAGCTCTTCTTCTGGCGCTCCCGCACCCGATCGGAAGTCGATCTGGTCATCAAGCAGCAGGATCGTCTGCGCGCCTTCGAAATCAAATGGTCGGGCCGGCGCGCCAGGAGCCGCGCCTTTCGGGACGCCTATGGCGTGAAGGTCGAGACCATCGGGCCGGAAAACCCCTTCGTCGCCGACCTTCTGGAGGCCTGAGGCGCCGCCGCGCCGCTGGCCGAATTTGCCCCCTTGCTTTCCCGCGGGTCCCGCTCACTAGGGGGCATTCTCAATTAGGCCAAATCCCCCGAAAATCAAACACAGCAAACCCATACACTTGTCGGTGGGTCACCGCCTTCCGTGTTCTCACACCAAGCCACGAAGAATTCTTCCGTGGTCTTGGCCAGCTCTTGGCGTTGCCGATGCTACCGCACCGTCATTCCGGGTGGGACCCCGGAATCTGCCGCTGCCAGGGACGGAGACCCGAGGCATCCAATCGAGAGCCGTGTGGCTCCGGGCCTCCGCGCAGAGGGTGCAAAAGCTGGACCTCACAGGTTCCGGTGACTGGCCATCCCTGGCACCTGGGTTCCGGCAATCCCTGCCGGAATGACGGCCAACG
>JAIZWN010000197.1 GCA_020443945.1 Candidatus Thiosymbion ectosymbiont of Robbea hypermnestra
CGATAGCGGATCTGGTCCAGGGCGATCCGGCTGCGCTGGTAGGCGGCCTCGGCGGCGGCCTGGATGGCCGCCTGGGTCCGGGTCTCGAGCTCGGCAAAGAGCCGGTCCGTCTTGTCTTGATCGCCCCGCTGCAAGGCATCACGAGCCTGGTCCAGGAGCTCATCCGGCACCTGGCCGCGGATGGTCTCCAAGTGGGCGATGCGTTCTTTCAGCTCCTTGATATGGTCCTGGTAGCTGGATTCGGTATCCGCCATCCGGCGCGCAAGCTCCGCCTTCTCGGCCTCCAGGTCCCGGAGTTTTTGCGCCAGCCCTTCCCGCTCCTTGGCATGCGCCTGTTGCAACGCCTGCCGGAGCTTGTGCTCCTCTGCCCTGACCTCCTGCTCCCGCTCCTTGAGATCGGCCTTGTATTGTTCGAGGCTGATGCCGATGTTGATATCCCCCGATCCCGTGTTGATCGCTACCCCGGAGCCCTGGATGTCTCCTGTCACCACCCCGCCCTGGGTAGCGGTGTTGGTGTCCCCTTGGTGGTGCTGGATACCTTGGTTGATCACTCCGCCATCCGTGACGGTATTCGAGTTGTCCTGATACAAGAGGGCAACATGTACGGCCCAGCCGCCGCCGACCACGGTGGCGACGGCCAGCAGCCCGAACAGGGCGGCCCGGAATTTTCGTTGCGGTTGTTTCATGGCCTGTGTTCCAACCCCTGGGGCTCTGCGTCCCCCGTCGGGGCGACCTCACCCCAACCGGAAATACGGGCTGTTCCCATCGGAAAACACCAACCGGCGTGCTGTGTGCTTTTGTCCAATAGTACAGGATTTCCTCTCGTTCTCACGCGGCGCATGAGAGCCAGAGAAATAGTACAGGATTAACAGGATTTGCAGGCCTGACCCCATTTCTCCCTTGATGAGCCGATGCGCGATGCGGTGGTCGGCGCACACGCGATCGAAGATCTGGTCGCCGATATCCACAGCGGGCGCGGTTTGTGGATGCGGTGGGCAATGGCTGCGCCGTCGTCTCGCAGGAAAATTCCAAGGTGATCTTATCTCTTTGTTTTATAAGGAAAATATATCAGTGGTAAAATTTTGGTCAAATCAATGGGAGCGCAGGATTCATGGGTAGTCCTAAAATCTGTAGGATGGGGCGCGAGACCACGCTAGGCTTTGCCTGTCCTATCATCCTATAGATCA
>JAIZWN010000198.1 GCA_020443945.1 Candidatus Thiosymbion ectosymbiont of Robbea hypermnestra
CGATAGCGGATCTGGTCCAGGGCGATCCGGCTGCGCTGGTAGGCGGCCTCGGCGGCGGCCTGGATGGCCGCCTGGGTTCGGGTCTCGAGCTCGGCGAAGAGCTGGTCCGCCTTGTCTTGATCGCCCCGCTGCAAGGCAGCGCGGGCCTGGTCCAGAAGCTCGTCCGGCACCTGGCCGCGGATGGTCTCCAAGTGGGCGATGCGTTTCTTCAGCTCCTTGATATGGTCCTGGTAGCTGGCTTGGGTATCCGCCAACCGGCGCGCGATCTTCGCCCGCTCGGTCTCCAGGCTTTGGAGTCTCTGCTCCAGCTTTGCCCGGTCCTCGGCGTGAGTCTGCTTCAGCGCCTGCCGGAGCTTGTGCTCCTCTGCCCTGATCTCCCGCTCCTGCTTTCTGAGATCGGCCTTGTATTGTTCGAGGCTGATGCCGATGACGATGTTCCCCTGTCCCTGGTGCTGGATGATGTCCCCCGATCCCGTGTTGATCGCTACCCCGGAGCCCTGGATGTCTCCCGTCACTACCCCGCCCTGGGTAGCGGTGTTGGCGTCCCCTTGGTGGTGCTGGATACCTTGGTTGATCACTCCGTCATCCGTGGCGGTATTCGAGTTGTCTTGATACGACAGGTAAACATGTACGGCCCAGCCGCCGCCGACCGTAGCGGCGATGGCGGTAAGCAGTCCGAACAGGGCGGTCCAGAATTTTCGTCGTGACTTCATCGCAAGAGATCCGCTCAGCAGGCCGGTCATTCTCTCTGCCGGCCGGATTGGAGGGGCAGGCGAGGCTGCGCCCATTCTACCATTGGAACCGCCGGCCTCGCGGGCACGGACCACAGGCCGGGTAGGTTGGGCAAAGGCGCGCGCTCTTGGCCGGCAAGCGAGCCGACGGCCTGTATCGCGCCGTGCCCAACAGCCGGCTGGCCGTTGGACCCGCCGCCCACCGATCCGTGCTCCATAGGCCGCGCCCACCAGGAATAACCCGTTCCGACCAGCCCATCGATCCGTGCCATACCGGGCGCCCCATTCCTTTAGGAAAGAAATATTCGTTCCCATACTACAGGACCCTGGGGCGGGAAAGCGGAGCGCATCCCGCCATCTCAGGATCGGCGGGATACGCGAG
>JAIZWN010000199.1 GCA_020443945.1 Candidatus Thiosymbion ectosymbiont of Robbea hypermnestra
ATCCCCACTGCTTTTGCCATCCCTGGCGCCTGGATTCCGGCAATCCCTGCCGGAATGACGGGGTAGGGGTCGGCAGACTCCATCACTTAAAATTTAGCCACTACCCTCGAGCGACAACACCAGATCGGCGTGTTCATACATCGGCTCCCGAACACTGTGCCCCATGGTAACCAGATAGAGCTGCGCACCTTCACGCCTGGCAAACTTCATTGCCGGCACAAAATCGCTGTCGCCGGTGACCAGCACAATCACATCCACATGCTGCTTCAAGGCAAGAGACGCAATATCCAACCCGATCCGCATATCCACCCCCTTCTGCTGGATATTCGGGATCAGATGATCCTGCGTCAAAGTAACCGAATCCTGGCCGTTCGGGAGGCGTTGACTTGGAATGTTCCAACCGCGAAATGTCAGCTCGCCCAGTCTCAAAGAGAAGTACGGGAGCTTGGCGATACGGGTCAGAAGACTCTTATTGCGCCGAGACAGAGCTGTCTCGCCAAGGTTGAGGCGTCCGCCTTTGAGCGGCTTGTCGATCGGGGACTCGAGCGGAGGGGCGTCGTAGTAGTAAATTCTGTAGAGCGTTCTGTTCGCCAACGAACGATGCAAACACAGACGTTTTACAAAACGCTCCACATGGTCCGAGTCCATCGGTCGGCTACGCGAGCCCAGCTTTCTTTTGAGGAATCCGGCATCGATCAGAACCGCATAGCTGGACATGGAGGCCCCAAAAAAAAAGTGGCCGCTGACGCACGCGGAACCGAAGTTCTCTTGGATTGTAGCGCGCGGGCGGCCGTTTTTTTATCTCTCCCATATTATTAGGCATTACCACTCCGGGTGTCAAGTACGGCAAAATCCAGCGGTCCTCAGCCTGCATCCGGGAAGTGATTATAGCCTGCTCGCGGCGGCTCCCAGGTCGATCCGTTTTCCAGCAGGCACCGGAGCCCTTTCCCCGGCCGGATCCGGCCGATGACCCGAAGCCCGATCCCGAGCCGTTCCGCCAGGGTCCCCATCCGCGCGCGCGCCTGCTCGGGGACGCAGAAGCAGAGCTCGTAGTCGTCCCCCGACGCCAGGGGCAAGTCCCAATCCGCGTCCGTCGCCAGCCGATCCCTTATCTCCGGGGAGAGGGGCAGGTCCGGGAGCCGGATCTCGGCGCCGACCTCGCTGGCCGCCAGGAGATGTCCCAGGTCCGCCGCCAACCCGTCGGAGAGGTCGATCATGGCCGTGGCGGCGCCCCGCAGGGCCAGGCCCAGCTCGACCCGCGGGGTCGGTCGCTCCAGCCGGTCGCGCAGGTATTCGGATATCGACTCCCCGGCACCGAGCCGGCGCAGGGCCAGGCCGGCGTCCCCCAGGGTCCCGCTGACGCAGATCAGATCGCCGGGCCGCGCGCCGCGCCGACGCATCGCGGCCGCTTCCGGAACCAGGCCCTGCACCTGGGCCGTGACGCTCAGGGGGCCGCGGGTCAGGTCGCCGCCGACGAGCGCGACCCCATGCCGGTGGGCAAGCCGGGCGAAACCGCGGCTGAAGGCCCGGAGCCAACCCTCGTCGGCATCCGGGAGCGTGAGGGCGAGGGTCACCCAGGCGGGCTCAGCGCCCATGGCGGCCAAGTCGCTCAAACCCACGGCCAGGGCCTTGTGCCCCAGCCCTTCCGGGTCGCAGTCCGGGAGGAAGTGGACGCCCGCGACCAGGGTATCGATGCTGACGGCGAGCTCCTGGCCCTGGGGAACCCGCAGCAGGGCGCAATCGTCGCCGACACCCAGGGATACATCCGTCCGCCGGCTGCCGACCGCGGAGAAGTGACGCCGGATCAGATCGAATTCGGACACCCTGCTTGTCTCCTGCCTGACAGTTTGAATCCCCCTCTCCCACCGGGAGAGGGTTGGGGAGAGGGCTGGGGAGAGAGAAAGCAAACAGCGGCGTCCATTTCCAATCCCGAATCCGCAAAGGGCTCCAGCAAATTGAAGTAAGATGGCGTTGCCTTTGCTTCCACGCCGTCGTTCCGGGCGGGACCCCGGAACCTGAGGCGCCAGGGATGGTAAGCCGGTAGTATCGCCAGGATACCGAACTTTTTATTTTACTTTACACCCTCTTAGAGCCCCCAAACGCGCCAGGGAGCAGCACGCGGGAATCGCTTAAACTGTGTAACCTTGCCTGGGCGCGTTTGGGGGGCTCCCTGCGGGCGCGACGAAAGGTCCCCTAAAGCTACCATCCGCATCATTGCGCGGGCTTGAAAGAGGGGTGGCTATTCCTGCGCTCGCGCGCCTCGCATCCGGCCGCTTCCCGCCCCGCTGAGAACGCAAAATAAGGTGAAATGGGGTACCAGGCGCGATGAATAGCCTATCGTGCATTTCGATTCGCCCCCGGCCGGTCCCCGTTTCAGGCGGAGGAAAACGCCGGTATCGGTCCGCGATCCTGGCACTGGTGCTTTGGCTCTGGTTGTTGCCCTCGGCGCCGGCGAGCACGGCTCCCTTCCTGAAAGACGTCACCTACACGGATCTGCCCGGAAATCGGGTAGGCATCGAGCTGCAGCTCTCCGGCGCGGTCAAACCACCCCAGGTTTTCGCCACCGACCAGCCGGCACGGATTGTCCTGGACCTGGCCGGCGTCGGGAACGGCCTTGCCGGCAAGCGTATTCCCATCGGCATCGGGCCGGTGCGAGACCTGGCGGCGGTGGCGGCAAACAAGCGCACGCGGGTTGTCATCAACCTGAGCAGCCCGGTCGATTACCGGGTAAACACCCAGGCCGACAAGATCGCTATTCTCCTGAAGAGCCCGCGGGCGACACCGACACCGCCCAGACCGCCATCCGGCTCCCCCGCGGCGCCCCCTCGTTCCCACTCCGGCGCCCCCGGCGGCGGTGGCGCAAACAGCAAGTCCGCGCCACCAGGGCGGCGGTCCCCGACCGCAAGGAAGCCGCGGAGTCGACCGAGCGGCCAGGGCATCGACCACTCGGGCAACCGCATCTCCCTGAACTTCCAGGATATCGAGGTGCGCGCGGTACTCCAGCTCCTGGCGGATTTCGTCGGCTTTAACCTGGTCGCCAGTGACACCGTGACCGGCAACATCACCCTGCGGCTGAAGGACATTCCCTGGGAGCAGGCCCTGGACATCATCCTCAAATCGAAAGGGCTGTCCATGCGCAAAACGGGCAATATCATCCTGGTGGCCCCGACCCTGGAGATGGTCCGGCAGAAAGAAGCGGAGCTCCAGGCCGACCGGAAGATCCAGGAGCTCACGCCACTGCACTCCGCCTTCATCCAGGTCAACTACGCCCGGGCGAAAGAGCTGACGAAAATGCTCAAATCGGAGAAGAACCAGCTACTCTCGGCGCGCGGCAATGTCACCTTCGACGAACGTACCAACACCCTTCTGGTGCAGGATACCGAGGCGAGGCTGGCGGATATCCGACGCCTTATCCGCAAGCTGGACGTACCCGTGCGCCAGGTCATGATCGAATCGCGGGTAGTCATCGCCAACGATGATTTCGCACGAGATTTGGGCGTGCGTTTCGGCCTCAGCCGCTGGCAGGAATCCATCGGCGGAGGTCGCTTCAACGAACTCACCGGGGCCGTTCAAGGCCATATCGCGGGTACCGCCGGCGTCCACCAGGCCAGAAATTCCGCCCTGGCCGGCGTCGGCACCATTCAGATTCCCAACAGCACCGTCCCCCTGTTGGTCAACCTCCCCGCCGCCAACCCGACCAGCGGGGTCAACTTCCTCCTCGGAAAGGTCGGCTCCTACCTGCTTCAGCTCGAGCTCACCGCCATGCAGCGGGAAGGCCGGGGGGAGATCATCTCCAGCCCGCGGGTGATCACCTCCGACAACCAAGAGGCCATCATCAAGGTCGGGCAGGAAATCCCCTATCAGGAACAGCAGGAGCTCGGCAGGACCACCGTGGCCTTCAAGGAGGCCGTGCTCGAGCTCAAGGTCACGCCCCGGATCACCCCCGACGACCGGGTTATCATCCGGCTCGAGGTCAAAAAGGACAATGCGGACTTCACCCGCGAGGTTCAGGGAGTACCGCCGATCGATACCCGCTCGGTAGAAACGAGCGTACTGGTGGATAACGGCGAAACCCTGGTGCTCGGAGGCGTGTTCGAGCGGGTCGAGACGCTCGACAAGCACCAGGTGCCCTGGCTCGGCGACCTGCCCCTGGTCGGCCGATTCTTCCGATCCTCCTCCCGCCGGGACAACAAAAACGAGCTCCTGATCTTCGTCACCCCGCGGATCCTCAAAACAAACGCCGCCAAACGCTGAATCGCTAGCACAGCTGCGTTACAAATCCTAGAAACAAGAACCACGAATCCACGCGAATGTTTCTCTGGCTCCCACGCTCCAGAGATTGTGAAAGTATTCCCGGATTCTCGCAGCTACAGGGATAGAGCCACGCAGGGCGGGAAAGCGCCGCGGTACCGCGGCGCTTTCCTGCCATCAGGATGGGCAGCGTTTTCCGAGGCGGGATGCGCTACGCTTTCCCGCCCTACATGGACTTAGATAATTTATAAATTGAGAACACCCCCTGGCAGTTAGCCAAGTGTTTTGCGACCGACGACGCGATATCCGGGCTTTCCGGATTCACCACCAGGGTCTGTTTGGAAGGGGCTATGAGCACGTCCATATCCTCCATCGGGACGGCACCGAGCAGAACCTCGTCTCCGAATACCAGGGCACCGGTGAAACAGGCGCGATTCTCGAACCTCACCACTAAAGGTCCCATGTAGGGTACCCGGTGTCGCTTGCCGTCGGCTGTCGTCACCTCCCGTTGGTATAGTTCTTCGAGCCCGAGCCGGAGCGCGATCCGTTCCGGCAGACACAAATGCAGGGAGCCCGTATCCACCAGGCATTTCACCGAGACCGGGGTGATCTCCCGGTGTCCGGGATTCGAAAGCTCGATCTGTGCATTGATCAACCCCATGGTTCATTCCCGTACTATCGCTGAAGTTCCAATCGATGCGGTTTAAAGACTATACCAGTACCCCACCTCACCTTACTTAAAAACGCAAAATAAGGTGAAGCGGGAGACCAACTACCAATCGGCGATCCGCCGGATGTGCGCCGGGCTTGCCCGGGACAAGGAAATCTGGCATACCTTCGGCGCATGATACGCTTCAATAATATCTTCCTCGTCGGCCCCATGGGAGCGGGAAAAAGCACCGTCGGACGCCAGCTCGCCGTGGCCCTGTCCTTCGAGTTCAAGGACAGCGACCAGGAGATCCAGCGCCGTACCGGCGTCGATATCCCGACCATCTTCGAATACGAGGGGGAAGAGGGCTTCCGCCACCGCGAGCGGCGCGTGATCGACGAGCTGAGCGAACAAAGCGGCATCGTGATGGCCACCGGCGGCGGCGCCGTGCTCCGGTCGGACAACCGCCGGGCCCTGACCTCCCGCGGGGTCGTGATCTACCTGCACTGTAGCCCCGAGCAACAGCATGCACGCACCTGTCATGACCGCAACCGCCCCTTGCTGAATACCGCGGATCCCCTGACCCGCCTGCGTCAGCTGATCGAGGAGCGCGACCCCCTCTATCGCCAGGTGGCCGACATGGTGGTCTCCACCGAGCACCGGGGCACCTCGTCCGTGGTCAAGGAGATCCGCCGCCGTCTCGAAGGCGACGCCCCCCGATCCTGAGCCGGAAGCACGAATATGTCCGAAACACTCCTCGTCGGCCTGGGCGAGCGTAGCTACCCCATCCACATCGGCCCCGGACTCCTCGATCGACCGGAAATCCTTAGGGCCCGGATCCCCGGGCGCCAGGTCATGATCGTTACCAACGAGACGGTGGCCCCCCTCTACCTGGACCGGGTGGAACGCGCGCTCGGCGACTTGCGGATCGCGCGGGTGGTGCTCCCGGACGGGGAAAAATACAAAAACCTGGAAACCTGGAACCGGATCATGGACGATCTGCTGGGCCATCGTTATGCCCGCGACTGCACCTTGGCAGCGCTCGGAGGGGGGGTGATCGGCGATATGGCCGGCTTCGCGGCGGCCTGCTACCAACGGGGCGTCGCCTTCATCCAGCTCCCGACCAGCCTCCTCGCCCAGGTCGACTCCTCCGTCGGCGGCAAGACCGGCATCAACCACCCCCTGGGCAAAAACATGATCGGCGCCTTCCACCAACCCCGAGCCGTGGTGGCGGATACGGACACCCTGGACACCCTCCCGGACCCCGAGCTCGCGGCGGGTCTCGCCGAGGTCATCAAGTACGGCCTGATTCGGGATCCGGCGTTCTTCGCCTGGCTCGAGGCGAATATGGAACGGCTGCGTGGCCGGGATACGCAGGCCCTTACCCACGCCATCGAACGCTCCTGCCGCAACAAGGCGGAGGTGGTCGCCGCCGACGAGCGGGAAGCCGGCGAGCGGGCCCTGCTGAACCTGGGCCACACCTTCGGCCACGCCATCGAGACGGGTGCCGGCTATGGCGCCTGGCTGCACGGCGAGGCGGTCGGGGTTGGCATCTGCCTCGCCGCCGATCTCTCCGCCCGCCTCGGCTGGCTCGACGCCGCCTCCGTCCGGCGCATCCGATCCCTGATCGTTGCCGCCGGACTCCCCGTCGCCCCCCCGGCGGAAATCGACCCGGAACGCTTTCGCGCCCTCATGGCCAGAGACAAAAAGGTCCTGGACAACCGCCTGCGCCTGGTACTCCTGCAAGGCATCGGCAAGGCCCTGGTCACCGCCGATTTCGACCACGCCAGGCTCGACGAAACCCTCGCCACCGCAAGGTCGGCAGGACACGGCAGCCCGTAGTACAGGCAAAGCTAGCAGGGGGAAGGGGTCAGGTCTTGACTTGTGCCTTCAAGGGTCACGGTTCAAGACCTGACCCCATTTCCCCTCAGCTTGATGGGAGTGCGTCGTTGCGCTATCGTTCGTAATACATATTCGTAATACGGTTTCGATCCATGACCATATCCGTTCGACTCGACCCTGAAACCGAGAACAGCCTGCGCGAGCACCTGCGCCGCGAACGGGTCTCTCTGTCCGAGTTCGTTCGCGACGCCGCGCGCGAGAAGCTCGCGCGTTACGTAAAGCCGCTCACGCCATACGAGATCGGCGAGCCCTTGTTTGGCCGCTACGCCAGCGGGGACGCCAATCGCAGCAGTTCGCGCAAGCGGCTACTTCGCGAGAAGATCGGTGCGAAGCATCGTCGTTGACAGTGGTCCCTTGATCGCGCTGTTCGACGCCTCGGACGAGTACCACGGACGCGCCGTGCAATTCGTGCGGAATCTGTCCGATGGACTGGTCACCAATCTGCCTGTCATTACCGAGGTCATCTACATGCTCGACTTCTCGGCTCAGGCCCAGCGGGATTTCCTCTACTGGTCCGAGGGGGCAATGGTGATCGATACGAAAACCCGGGGCGATTTCCCGAGAATCCGCGCAATCCTGGACAAGTACGGCGATTTGCCCGCCGATTTCGCCGATGCGTCTCTCGTCGCCCTGTGCGAGCGACTCAAAACAACTGCCATCGCGAGCGTCGACCGCGATTTCACCATTTACCGCACCCGCGATCGCAATCCGTTCCGCAATCTGTTTTTCGAGCACTGACCACGCCCTGGAAGGCTACGAGCGCGCACGCCGGCAGTTGGCGGGTGGGGCACAGACGAAGGCGCAGGCACAATGAGCGAGCCACGAAAAGCCGCCGGTGACCTGCGCTCGCGCGCCTCGCATCTGACCACTTCTCGCCGCGCTGAGAACGCAAAATAAGGTGAAGTGGGTACTGGTTTTGCCCTTGCCGATTGTGTGTGGCTTATGTGTGGCTTAATACTTGACCGAATAGGTTGGTTATTATAGGATTTCGCGTATTCCTCAAGGCGGGAGCGATTTTCGTGAGATTGACTACCAAAGGCCGCTATGCCGTCACCGCGATGCTCGATCTGGCCCTCCATCACGGGCGGGGGCCGATCGCATTGGCGGACATCGCGGAGCGTCAGGGCATCTCCCTGTCCTATCTCGAACAACTTTTCTCCAGGCTGCGCACACGCGCCCTGGTTTCCAGCGTGCGTGGTCCCGGCGGCGGCTACAAGCTGATGCGGGAGGCGTCCGAGATCCCGGTCGCGGAGGTCATTTCCGCCGTGGACGAGAACGTGGATACCACCCGTTGCGGCGGCGCCCATAACTGCCGGAATCAGGGGCCCTGCCTGACCCATGACCTGTGGCAGGACCTGAGCACCCGAATCTACGATTACCTCAACCACATCAGCCTGCAGGATCTGGTCGACCGCAAGGGTACGCGGGACATCGCCGAGCCTCGGGGGACGCGGGAGGCCGGGATCGGGGTCGGCCGTCGCGGTGCCAGGGGGATGAGCGCCGGTGCCTGAGTCAGTCAGAGGGCCTTTATCCGGTGGACACGAGCAAGTGTTGCGGAGCTTTTGAACGATGAAACTACCCATCTATATGGACTACTCGGCGACCACCCCGGTCGATCCCCGGGTCGCCGAGAAAATGTGCGGCTATCTGACCCCGAGTGGGCGATTCGGGAATCCGGCCTCGCGCTCGCATTCCTTCGGCTGGGAGGCGGAGGATGCGGTGGAGGAGGCCCGCCGCCAGGTAGCGGAACTCGTCAACGCCGATCCCAAGGAGATCGTTTGGACCTCCGGCGCCACCGAGTCGGATAACCTGGCGATCAAGGGCGTCGCCCACTTCTACCACAAACGGGGCAGGCACATCGTCACCGTCAAGACGGAACACAAGGCGGTTCTGGATACCTGCCGCAACCTGGAGCGCGAGGGGTTCGAGGTCACCTATCTCGACCCGGAACCCAACGGCCTCATCGATCCGAACAAGCTGGAGGCCGCGTTGCGGGACGACACCATCCTGGTCTCCATCATGCATGTGAACAACGAGATCGGGGTCGTTCAGGACATCGCCGGCATCGGCGAGCTGACCCGCGCGCGCAAGCTCCTGTTCCATGTGGATGCCGCCCAGAGCGCCGGCAAGGTCCCCATCGACCTGGCGCAAATGAAAATCGACCTCATGTCCTTCTCGGCCCACAAGCTCTACGGCCCCAAGGGCATCGGCGCCCTCTATGTGCGCCGTAAGCCGCGGGTGCGTCTGGAGGCCCACATGCACGGCGGTGGCCATGAGCGCGGCATGCGCTCCGGCACCCTCGCCACGCACCAGATCGTCGGCATGGGCGAGGCCTTCCGGATCGCCCGCGAGGAGATAGCCACGGAGAACGAGCGCGTCCTGACCCTGCGCCATCGCCTGTGGAACGGTCTCAAGGACATCGAGCAGGTCTTCCTGAACGGCGACTGGGAGCGGCGGGTGGCCGGGAACCTGAACCTGAGCTTCGCCTTCGTCGAGGGCGAGTCCCTCATCATGGCCCTCAAGGACCTGGCGGTCTCCTCGGGCTCCGCCTGCACCTCGGCGAGCCTGGAGCCCAGCTATGTGCTGCGCGCCCTGGGACGCGAGGACGAGCTGGCCCACAGCTCCATCCGCTTTTCCCTCGGGCGCTTCACCACCGCGGAAGAAGTGGACTTCGCGGTCGGGAAAATCCGCGAGCAGGTCGGACGGCTACGCGAACTCTCGCCCCTGTGGGACATGTTCAAAGACGGCATCGACCTGAACACCGTGCAGTGGACGGCGCACTAGTGCCCCATTTCGGTTTCTATTTCAGGTAGCTCCCGTAGGATGCGGTGAGTAAAACGAACCGCATCAGTGTGAGCTGATAGTCAGTCGATGCGGTTCGCTTCGCTCACCACATCCTACAGGGGGTATCCGGTCGCGGGTAGTGGGTTTAAGGTGCAAAATAAGGTGAAATGGGGTACTACCCCACCCGGATTCAATCCGCCTTGGAGATAACAGACCATGGCCTACAGCGAAAAGGTATTGGACCATTACGAAAACCCGCGCAACGTGGGCAAGTTCGACGACGCCGGCGACATCGGCACCGGCATGGTCGGGGCCCCGGCCTGCGGCGACGTGATGCGCCTGCAGATCAAGGTCTCCGACCAGGGCGTCATCGAAGACGCCCGCTTCAAGACCTACGGCTGCGGCTCGGCGATCGCCTCCAGCAGCCTGCTGACCGAATGGGTCAAGGGCCGAACCCTGAACGAGGCCCAGCAGATCAAAAACCAGGACATCGCCGACGAGCTGGCCCTGCCGCCCGTCAAGGTCCACTGCTCGGTGCTGGCGGAAGACGCCATCAAGGCCGCGATTCGGGACTACGAGAGCAAGCAAAGCGCCTGAGGCGCGACATTCCATCGAACCTTACGCGGGCGCCGGCGCCATCCGCCGTACCCGTGCTCGGGAGATCGCATCATGAGCATCACAATGACGGCGGCGGCGGCGGATCACGTCCGCAAATTTCTCGCCAACCGCGGCAAGGGCCTGGGCCTGCGCCTGGGGGTAAAGACCTCCGGCTGTTCCGGCATGGCCTACGTAATGGAGTTCGCGGACGAGCTGGGGGCCGAGGATCAGGTCTTCGAGGACCAGGGGATCAAGGTCATCGTGGACCCCAAAAGCCTGCTGTACCTGGATGGCACCGAGGTCGACTACGCCAAGGAAGGACTCAACGAAGGCTTCAAATTCAACAACCCCAACGTCAAGGACGCCTGCGGTTGCGGCGAAAGCTTCAATGTCTGAGGTGATTCGCCTATTTCATGTTCATGGAGATAACAATGACCATGGTCGTTGCGGCCGAGACACCACCTTTGGTGGCCGGTGCCGCCGGTGTATTTCATGTGGGCAAGACGCGCGTGACCCTGGATACCGTCGTCGGGGCCTTCCAGGATGGGGCAACGGCTGAGGAGATCGCCGAACAATATCCGATGCTATCCTTGGGTCAGGTCTATGCCGTCATCGCTTATTATCTTGCCCACACCACCGAGGTGACTGACTACCTCCAGGCCCGAGAACAGCAGGCGGCGGAGGTGAGACAGGCAAACGAACGGCTTTTCAATCCCGCCGGGATACGCGCACGCTTATTGGCGCGCCAAGCCAAGCAGGGCTCGTCGTGATCCGGCTGCTCGCGGACGAGAACTTCAACAACAACATTGTTCGAGGGGTTCGCCGGCAAGAGACCGGCATTGATCTGGTCCGGGTTCAAGATATCGGCCTCGCTGGCGCAGATGACCCGAGCGTACTGGAGTGGGCGGCTCAACATCGACGGATTTTGTTGACTCACGATGTCAGCACCATTACGGCTTTCGCCTACAATCGTGTTCGCGCGGGCAAGCCCATGCCGGGCGTCTTCGAGGTTGGCCGTACGGTGGCGCTCCGGTCGGCTATCGATGATATCTTGCTCTTGGCAACCTGCAGCGTGGATGGAGAATGGGATGGTCAGGTCCGATATCTTCCGCTACGGTAAACTAGTGCCCCGTTTCACCTTATTTTTCGCTCTCAGCGCGGCGAGAAGTGGCCAGCCGCGAGGCGCGTGAGCGCA
>JAIZWN010000200.1 GCA_020443945.1 Candidatus Thiosymbion ectosymbiont of Robbea hypermnestra
CCCGAAATCCGCGGTTTTGCATGTCTTTACAAGCTGTTACGTGAGTGGGGCGAAGGTTTTACCGGACAGTAGTGGTATGAAATACGAAATTCCCGAAATGCTCAAGCGTGGACAAGGTGCCATTGTCAACATGTCATCCGTAGACGGATTGAAGGGAGGACCACCGATCATAGGAGTAGCCTATTACGCCAGCAAGCATGGAGTGATCGGACTGACTAAGGCGGCTGCGAATGAGTATGCGACACAATGCCTGCGTATTAACGCGATTTGTCCGGGTGCGATTGAGACTCCGATGATTGAGCGAGAGCTTTCTCACAATGAAGAGCTCGCCGCACAAATTATGGCTATGCATCCGATGCGACGGTTTGGGCGACCGGAAGAGGTCGCTGCCGTGACGCTATGGCTATGTTCCGAAGGCGCATCCTTTGTTACCGGCCATGCTCACGCAGTAGATGGTGGTTATCTGATATGAATGTGAACCTTGAAAGACAACCTGGCGAAAAAGGCGGAAAAGGGGTCAGAGCCCTTAATGAGAGCAACCGTGGGAGAAGGGACCAGGCTCAATTGATGGGTCGTTTTTCACAGATCATTCGCCCAACATTTGGCTGCAAGCGACCCAATGCTGCGGTCCGGCTCCTCAGCAACCTTCAAACTCAGTGCCACACGGCATTGGGTGCCTGAGCCAAGCCGTTATATCATGAGAGTATACCTTGACAATTGCATGTTTAACCGACCGTTTG
Source organism: Candidatus Thiosymbion ectosymbiont of Robbea hypermnestra (assembly GCA_020443945.1). Classification (GTDB taxonomy): domain Bacteria; phylum Pseudomonadota; class Gammaproteobacteria; order Chromatiales; family Chromatiaceae; genus Thiosymbion; species Thiosymbion ectosymbiont_B. Next base: position 741 of record JAIZWN010000200.1, read on the forward strand.
ATGATCAATCTCAAATACGGATAAGACTTGAGTCTGAGGCTAAACTATATATTCAAGAAAAAATTAAAGATAACTCTATAGAGCTGGTTTGGTCTTATATTCTGAAGCTTGAAAATTCTTATAATCCACATGATGAAAGAAGAAAAGCAATTCAAAAGTGGCAAAATATTTCAAGCATTGAGATAACTGAAACGCCAGAAATCTTAGCTCTCGCTCATCAATTGTCAAAATTTAGCATAAAGCCAAAAGATGCACTACATGTTGCATCAGCGCTTGAGGGAAAAGCCGATTATTTTTTAACGACTGATGACAGATTACTCTCCAGCATTATTAGGAGTAATTTGATTAAAGTCTTAAATCCCGTTAATTACATCAAGGTGCTAGAAAAATGAAGGCCATAACAGACAATGAAATTAAAGTACAAGGTATCGAAGCGTTAATTTCTTCACTGGGCGAAGTTCGAGCAGAACGCTTTATTAGCTTAATGTTGAGAGAACCTTTTGACTATACAGAATGGCAAAAAAAATTATGGATTGATAAAAGCATAGAAGAGATTAGCAGCATGGCTATGAAAAATTATCGAGATTAAAGGGAATCCGACCCTGTGCCTTAATTGGTATAGAAAGAAAAGGACACAATCTCTATATCAACCATAGCAAAAAGATTGGAAATGTGAATCACCTAACCGGAACTCGCAGCCGACCTCCTCCATCGACGGGTGAATCGAGGTGTCAGCGCGGTAGGATGGGTAGAGGCGTGCCGAATGAACTTGGGGTGTGCCAATAATCTTAACCGCGCCGAAACCCATCATCCACGCTACCGCTCCTTACGGCTCGGCTGATTTGCGGCGTTAGGCGCAGCCAAAATTGAGTAGGCAAGTCTATGTCATATAGTGATTTCACATTAAAAAGAGTCAAGGAAGAACTCAATGTAAATGTGATTGAAGATAGGGATTTGTTCTCCGATATACAAGAAATCCAAATTAGTGATTATTTGTCGACCACCTTGAAATACAATGTGCCACTTGCTATGGCTGTCGGAACTGAAAAGATTCGCTCAGAGCTGATAATTGCAAACGTGTTGCTGGAAGTCAGAAGGATACTCGATAATAAAATCAGCTTCTTCTCCGGAGTCAACCTCGATGTCGATAAAGAAAAAAGCCTGACCGGTTTTTGTGATTTCATTATCAGCAAGTCACAGGAGCAGTTTTATATGAGCGCCCCTGTCATTACTGTTGTTGAAGCAAAAAACGAGTATATTGCCGGTGGGTTAGGACAATGTATAGCGGAAATGTATGCATCGAGCATATTCAATGATAAAGAGGGTTCACATTTACCAATTATATACGGTGCGGTAACGACAGGAAATACATGGAAGTTTTTAAAATACGAGGATAATACGGCTTGTATTGATTTACAAGAATATCATGTTGCCAACGCTACCAAGATTGTTGGGGTTTTGGTAGAAATGGTGAAACAAAGTGCCTGACATTGCAAAAAGCCTGATAAAACAAGCCACTCTAAGGTGGACCCAAGCGTTGCGGCGGCGCTCGGGTTCGAATCAAAATTTCGTGCGCGCAATACTTGGTCCGCTTAGCGCGGCGATGAACAGGAGATTGGTAACATGCCCCAACGTCCCAATTGGCAACTGAATCGAGCGATGGAGTATCCCTATGATGCTCCTCCCCCGGCAAAGCAAGTGGCTTATATATTCGACATCAACAAATGTATCGACTGCCAAACCTGCACCATTGCCTGTAAGACCTGTTGGACCAGCGGTAAAGGGGAGGAGGCCATTTTCTGGAATAATGTCGAGACCAAACCTTATGGCGGCTATCCGACAGCCTGGGATATGAAATTGTTGGAACGTCGAGGCCCCGCGAAATGGAAAGGCAACGTCTTAAAAACCAAGACCATTTTCGAGGGCAATAATCCATTGGATCCGCCGGATGGTCATCTTCCCGATACGATGGACTATTCAGCCCTCAACCTGGGGGAAGACGATGCCTCCAAAACCGTTGGGCAAGGCGAACATTTCGAGGGTATCCACCCCATGTGGATGTTCTATCTGGCGCGGATATGCAACCATTGCGATAACCCTGCTTGTCTGGCCGCCTGTCCTCGTCACGCCATTTATAAACGCGATGAAGATGGCATTGTCTTGATCGACCAGGAGCGGTGTCGCGGCTATCAGGAATGCGTCAAGGCCTGTCCGTATAAGAAAACCTTCTTCAACATGGTAAGCCGCACCAGCGAAAAATGTATCGGCTGCTTCCCGCGACTCGAAGAAGGTAAAGTGAGTTTATGCGTCGAATCCTGCATCGGCAAGATCCGTACGCACGGATACCTGACCACTCAAGGCGAACCGCGTGAAGATAATCCGTTGGATTATATCGTCAAGATACGCAAGTTGGCCTTGCCGCTCTATCCGCAATTCGGCACTGGCCCGAATGTCTACTATATTCCGCCCGTTCATGTGCCTAACGGGTTCCTGGCGCAGCTCTTTGGTCCGGATGTCGAAGTGGCGAAGACACTGTATCGCCAACTGAAAGACGACAAAAAGCTCTTGGGCGCATTGCTCTTATTCGGTTCCACCAACCTCATCATCGAAAAATTCAAAGTGAAAGGTGATGAAGTCATCGGTTGGAACGGCAAAGGCGAAGAAGTGAGTCGCGTACCCTTTACCGAACCACATTATGTGCGCGATTATCACGACAAACGCTACGATGTCTACCGCCACAACACGACCTGATTCAGCTATCGATCAGCCGAGGAGATGGGGAAGAACATGATGAGGAATCGAAATCCATTGCGTAAGATGACCCTTATCTTGTCATCCAGCCTGGTTGCAGGCATGGCCTTTGCGCAACTACCTTCTCTTTCGATCACAAAAGTGACGGGGGAGTTACCCACGGAGCCGTTCGCGTCGGCGTGGCAAACAGCCCCGACGCTCGACGTGGCTGTATTACCACAGCAAATCACTCAGCCCCGCTTAGAAGAGGCCTCCATTACCAAACTCAGCGTTCAAGGGTTGACTGATGGGAAATCGATCGCATGGCGACTTTCCTGGGCCGATGATTCGCCCAGCCAGAATGTGGATGTGAAGCGTTTTTCCGATGCCGTGGCGATAGAACTCCCCCTGACCCCGTCCGCCTCTCCCTTCATGGGCCATAAAGGCGGCGGTAAAGTCCAGATCCTTTATTGGAAGGGCCTGTGGCAAAAGGACAAGGATGAAGGTTTTCAGGATGTACAGGATGTCCATCCCAACGCCTGGTCGGATCTATACTGGTTCGCGGAAGGAAAACCACCCCACAGGGTGCCGGAAGACTTCAAAGATCCGCGCTCGCATCAATGGTTTATTGCGAAACAGGCCGGCAATCCCGGTGCTGTGTTCGAGCGTAGTCAGCCGGCCCAGGAATTGGTGGCTGAAGGATGGGGTTCATTGACGCCACAACCGGAATCGGCCACGACTGCCTTCGGCACTTGGAAAGAAGGTCGTTGGACGGTCGTTTTCTCGCGTCCGCTCACCACCGATGACGTCAACGACTATCAATTCAAACCCGGTGAAAAAGGTCAACTTGCCTTTGCGGTTTGGCAAGGCGGCGCGGATAACAGAGGTGGACGTAAGCATTGGTCCAATTGGACGGCTTATCAACTACCCTAGTACGTCATTTCAGCACATTCTGCATGATCCTGTTGTCGTGTCCCCATACGAGACGGTGCCGGCTTCTCCGAATTGCTTTTTGCCGCAAATGAACGCAAATCAACGCAAATAGGTCGAAATCGCTTCGCCCTCAGCGGCGGTCCACCGTGCGTTTTTTGATCCAATTGTGGGGCCTCACGCGAGACAGCGTAGGCCCAGAGGAGTTGTTTTTTTACTGCCAATGGACGCCAATCAACGCTAACCATTTGCGTCCATTCGCGTTCATTTGCGGCAAATTCAAGTTTTGAACTGGATTGAAATTACGGAATTTAACCATGGATACCCAAAATACTTCTTCACCTCAGCCTGTCCGGTGGTTCGATGAAATTCCTTCCTTCCCGGAATATGGTTTGGCGGAAAGAGACCATCTTTCGTTATATGCGCAAGCCGATTTACTCCAGTTAATCATTCGACTGTTTCGTTTACCGTCGACTGAAACGCAAACCATGCTGGAAAAAGAGGTTACCGATTTTCAGGAACTACTACAATGTTCTGATTTACCTGAGGCGGACCGTCTTGCCGAGAGCTTTCAACAAATTCGTCTCCAAGCTCAAACCTTGAGTTTAGAGACTTGGGTGGAGGAATATCATCGTTTATTCGAAGGCAGTGTCGCGTGTCCTATCAATGAATCCGGTTTTATTCGCCGCGACAAAGGCGCTATTTTGTCCGATATTGCCGGTTTTTATCGGGCCTTCGGTTTTGGCATTTCTCAAAAAACAGGTGAAAAAGCGGACCATTTGACAGGTGAACTCGAATTTGTCGTTATGCTATTGATTATGTTGGCAATGACATCGGAACCGGAGACAAAACGTATCACGCATGAAGCACTGGGGGCATTTAGTTTCGATCATCTGGGCGAATGGTTGCCCTCTTTCTGCGATTGCCTGACGCAAACCACTGTTTTACCGATTTACCAACAGTTGGCCCAATTACTTCAAAACACATGGTCCGGGATTGTGGCTACCAATCATTTACCCAGCCAGGAAAGAGAGCTGGGAACATTACCTGAAAGGGATGAGACCCCTTATGAATGTGGCCTGGTAGATGGCTGATCGCTGGTTACCGCCTGTACAGGACGGCTCCGTACCCGATATGCCCCCAACGGGTCGTGCTGGTGCCTGAGTTCTTCTCCCCGACCCGAGCCATCCGCCCGCGCAGCTTGATCTCATAGACCGCCGGCGGTTTTTGCCCGGCGACTGCTCAGCAAGCCGTTCCTCAATGAACCGGGGGTCTTCGGCAGCAAGATTCATGCTGTCGGTAGAGCAAACCGTAGGGTGGGTTGCGCCCACTGAAAAGCGCGTCCATGCGCGCAGCAGCGCGCCGGTTGTCTGCCGAGATGTAGTCGCGGATTCCAATGCGGTCTTGTCGTGCCGATGCCGTCCATCGAACCCTCACGCTTCGGCCTGTCGCGGTAGCCCGTTACGAGCAACGAGTGCCGTGCCCAACGTGGCGTGGGACACACCACCATCCATCGATGCGGTTCGCGCCACCCGACAGAGCCATCCTGAAAGAGCTCCCGCGCTCACCGCATCCTACGGGCTACTGCCCATCCTACGGTCCTCGATCATCAGGTTCTTCCGCAAACAGACGAAATCGACGAGGTCTCTACCGATAGGCTGTCGACGCCTGAATTTCAGGTCTTGAAATCGGCGAGCGCGAAGAGGGGTCTGGAGCCTTGGTTCGGCATCGGTCGAGCGCCTGCGCAGGTGTTTCGCCAGCGTTGTCAGGTCAGACATGGCAAATCCCGAGGATCACCCTTTGATCCCCCTCTCCCCGGCCCTCTCCCGGTGGGAGAGGGAGCGTAGAACCGC
>JAIZWN010000201.1 GCA_020443945.1 Candidatus Thiosymbion ectosymbiont of Robbea hypermnestra
GGTGGGTCACCGCCTTCCGTGTTCTCACACCAAGCCACCAAGAATTCTTCCGTGGGTAGTGGGTAAATCCTGCGTGATGTTCAACGTTTGTTCTCACACAAAGCCACAAAGCCACAAAGCCACAAAGACACAAAGACACAAAGAATTCTTCCCTGCCGTCGCTGATCGTCCGCGAGATTTTCATCGCAGACTCTAAAGACCATGTTCGTTTCCCTTTCACCCTTGTCTCTCTCTGGTGGCTTGGTGTCTTTGGTGCGCCAGGCAAAGCCTGGTCAGTCTAGCAACCTGAAAGGAGGTTGCCATGTAAATT
>JAIZWN010000202.1 GCA_020443945.1 Candidatus Thiosymbion ectosymbiont of Robbea hypermnestra
TCACGCAGGATTTACCCACTACCCACGGAAGAATTCTTGGTGGCTTGGTGTGAGAACACGGAAGGCGGTGACCCACCGACAAGTGTATGGGTTTGCTGTACCTGATCTGCGAGGGGATTTGGCTTAATTGAGAACGCTCCCTAGTCTACCTTATTATCCCCATTATCCCCAAGGCTTTGCGAACTAACATGCCTTGTCGGGATGCTCGACGTGAAGCGTGCCCATCAAATCCGGCTTTCGGTCACGAATCGATGGGCACGCGGCGCTTTGTGCATTTTGACAGGCCACCGCGGTTTGGAAACCGCGGTGGTCCAACCAGAGCTTCGGAGCATCTGACCGGACGCTTGCTTTGCCCATCCTACGGGCTTATCTGAAATTCAAATAGTTCCCAACACAAAACGGGCCTGTTCCCGGCGCAGCATTGCGTAGGGTGTCATGAATTTCAGACCAAGACCGATGCAGGCGTCGGGAATCTTGATCTTTTTAGTGGAACCCTTGGCGGATACCTCATGGGTTACCACAATATAGGCATTCGCCAAGGCATGGGCGATAAGATAATAATCGGCCGCTTTTAAAAAGGTGCTGATGGCCGCCGGCTCGTACCGTTGGCTCATTGCCCATTCGCTTACTGTGGAAAATCGGGCGGCGATATCGTGATCGGTTTCAAGAAACAGGTCATTGCCTTTCTCTCGCATCCAGTCATTCAGCTCATCCGCACCCGCGGAGAGCTCGTCGGCAACCTTGTCGATACTGAATACTCGCCCCTCCCGGTTATTGTCGATCAGCCAATCCCAGAAGGCAGGACAGAAATCCAGTCCATAGTGCAGATTCTTGGCCTGAATGAAGACATTGGCATCGAGCAGGTAGGTCACGGCATGACCCCCAGCTTTCGCGCTGCCTCATAAAAGGTAGCCGTCTTACGCACCCCCAACATGCGGAAGGCATCCTGAAACAACGTTTGCCCCTCCAGGGTGTTGGAGATCAGGGCGCGTGCGAAACGTTTTCCCGCGCGTGCTCCGAGCGTATGGTAGAAATCGCCGCCACCGCTACCACCCCGATCCAGCTCACGGCTGCGTGCGGCTTCCTCCCCGTAGGTCTGCCGGAAGGTCGGCCGGTCGATAAAACCCGCATCGAACAGACGGCGCAGAGTCACCAGGGTGCTGACTTTGAAAATCCCGGCCAGGCGTTGCATCTCATTCGCTACCGTCGAATCTTGCCGATACTCGCGCCGCAGCTCGGCCAGTGGCATCAGGAGCTCCGCCGCCACCCTGTTGCACCAATGCTCGATACCCTGTCGGGGAAATCGACCCGCTTCGGTATCGGAAATACCACTCTTACCCAGCCATAAGTGAGCCAGCTCGTGGGCCAGGGTGAACATTTGCGCCGCCTTGCTATCCGCGGCATTGATGAATATCAGCGGTGCAAGATCGTCCGCCAGGGCAAAACCGCGAAATTCCGCCACATCCAGCTTACGATGGCTATTGCTGCCGACGATGGAGCTGGCCATCACCAGAACACCCGTCTCCTCTGCCTGAGCAATGAGTTGGCGCAACCCCTCCGTCCAGGTCGACAGCCGCTGCCGATCGGCAATCGAAAGGGCGAACCTGCTCCGAATCGTCTCGGCTACAGCCTCGGGCTTGTCCCGCACAGTCACGCTACCGATAAAATCCAGCGTTTCCTGAGCCTGCATGCGGGCATAATCGCGAAACCACTCCTGCCGCTGCTGACACAAATAGACCAGATCCAGCAGGTTCGGGCTGGGCCGTGTCAGGCCCCGACCGACTGAGGTACGAAAGTCGGGGATCGGCAGCGGCTCTTCCGGCGGCTCGGACAGAAAAAGAACGCCCACACCCACATGTACCGCACGCGCAAACTTCTCGAGCTGGCATAAAGTGGGTTGCTGTTCACCTTCCTCCCATTCCATGAGCCTGGGAAAGCGCTTTATCAGGCCGGACTGTTCCCGCCCGGCGCGTTCCCGCGCCCAGGTGATGAGTTCGGGCTTGACAGAGACAGGGTTCATTCCGCCTGGTCCTGTAACTTGAGAGAAAGGGGTCAGGTCTTGACCTGTGCCTTCAAGGGTCACGGATCAAGACCTGACCCCATTTCCCCGCGAACCGATTCGCGTGATTCGTAGTTCGCGGTTCCGATTACTGATACCCACCTGCACCGGACGGGGGCATCCCTGCCCCCTGGGGTGTGAGCTCTGGGATCAGGTGTTGACCAGGATGGCGTCCACGCTGGCCTTGGCGTCGCCGAAGAGCATGCGGGTGTTGTCCTCGAAGAACAGCGGGTTCTGCACGCCGGCGTAGCCTGTCGCCATGCTCCGCTTCATGACCACTACGGTCTTGGCCTTCCAGACCTCCAGGACCGGCATGCCGGCGATGGGGCTGTTTGGGTCGGTCTGGGCGGAGGGGTTGACGATGTCGTTGGCGCCGATGACCAGCACCGCGTCGGTCTCCGGGAAGTCCTCGTTGATCTCGTCCATCTCCATGACGATGTCGTAGGGGACCTTGGCCTCGGCCAGGAGCACGTTCATGTGGCCGGGCATGCGCCCTGCTACGGGGTGGATGGCGAAGCGGACCTCGACGCCGACGTCGCGCAGTTTTTTGGTGATGTCGTTGATGACGTGCTGGGCCTGGGCCACCGCCATGCCATAGCCGGGGACGATGATGACGCGCTGGGCGTCCTTGAGCAGCTCCCCGGTTTCCTCGGCGGAGATAGCGATGACCTCGCCCTGGTCGTCGCCCGCGGCGGCGGTGCCCCCCGCGGTGCCGAAGCCGCCGGCGATTACGGCCAGGAACTTGCGGTTCATGGCGCGGCACATGATGTAGGAGAGGATGGCGCCGCTGCTGCCTACCAGGGCGCCGGTGACGATCAGCAGGTCGTTGGAGAGCATGAAGCCGGTGGCCGCCGCGGCCCAGCCGGAGTAGCTGTTGAGCATGGAGATGACGACCGGCATGTCGGCGCCGCCGATGGCCATGACCATGTGCACGCCGAAGGCGAAGGCGATGAGGGTCATGAGGATGAGCGGCAGGAGTCCGCTATGGCCCTCAGCGCCCACGAACCCGAACCCGAGCCCCAGGCAGACGAGTCCCAGTCCCAGGTTGAGCCAGTGGCGGGCCGGCAGGGCCAGGGGTTTGCTGGAGATGCGGGCGCTCAGCTTGCCGAAGGCGATGACCGAGCCGGTGAAGGTGACGGCGCCGATCAGCACGCCGAGGTAGATCTCTACCTCGTGGATGGTCTTTTCGACGCCTTGTAACGCGGTCTCGGGCGCGTGGGCCGCGGGATCCAGATAGCTGGCGAAGCCCACCAGCACGGCGGCCAGACCCACGAAGCTGTGCAGGATGGCGACCAGCTCGGGCATCTGGGTCATCTGCACCCGCGAGGCCACGAAGATGCCGACGACGGCGCCGACGGCCATGCACACGCCCAGGGTGGCGTAGCTGGTGACTTGGGCGCCGCCGATGGTGGCGACCAGGGCGATCGCCATGCCGATGATGCCGTAGAGGTTGCCGCGGCGGGCCGTCTCCTGGTGGCTCAGGCCCCCCAGGGCCAGGATGAACAGGATGCTGGCGGCGATGTATGCAGTCGTCAGAATGCCTTCCGTCATGGTTTTACCTCCTTCACTTCCGGAACATGTGCAACATGCGCTGGGTGACGTAGAAGCCGCCGAAGACATTGACGGTGGCGATCAGGATGGAGATCGCCGCCAATACCATTACCAGTCCCGAGGGGCTGGAGATCTGGAGCAAGGCGCCGATGACGATGATGCCGCTGATGGCGTTGGTCACGCTCATGAGCGGGGTATGCAGGGCCGGGGTCACATTCCAGATCACCATGTAGCCCACGAAGCAGGCCAGCACAAACACGGTGAAATGGGCCAGAAAGTCCGTCGGGGCCACGCTGCCCAGGCCGAGCAAGGCCAGCAGGCCGACGCCCATCCCGGCCGCGGTGGCCACGCCCTTACCCTTGGATTTCTCCTTGGTTGCCGCCGCCGGGACGGTCGCCGTTGCCGTCGCCTTGGCGGGGGGCGGGGTCGCCTGGAGCTT
>JAIZWN010000203.1 GCA_020443945.1 Candidatus Thiosymbion ectosymbiont of Robbea hypermnestra
TCACGCAGGATTTACCCACTACCCACGGAAGAATTCTTGGTGGCTTGGTGTGAGAACACGGAAGGCGGTGACCCACCCCTAGGCGCGGGGGCCGAAGATGGCGGTGCCTACCCGGACCAGGGTGGCGCCTTCGGCGATCGCCGCCTCCAGGTCGGCGGACATACCCATGGAGAGCACGGGAAGCGGCCGCGCGGGGGTGGCAATGCGGTCTCGCAACAGACGCAGGGCGCGAAAGGGCCGACCTTGTGCCGCCTTATCTTCCGTCGGTGCCGGCAGGGTCATGAGCCCGACCAGCTCCAGGTGCGGGAGTCCCGCGCAGGCGGCGACGAAATCGGCGACCCGGTCCGGGGCCAGTCCGGCCTTGCCCGGCTCCGCGTCGAGATTGACCTGGACGCAGGCCGCCAGGGGGGGCGACCCGGCCGGGCGTTGTGCGCTCAGGCGGTGGGCGTGCTTGAGGTCGCACAGGCCATGCACCCAGTCGAAGCGTTCGGCGATCTGTCGCGTCTTGTTGCTCTGGATACGGCCGATGAAGTGCCACTGGATATCCAGGGGCCCGAGCGTCTCCATCTTCCCGGTCGCCTCCTGCGCGTAGCTCTCGCCGAAAGCCGTCTGGCCGGCGGCAAAGGCGGCGCGGAGTTTCGCCGCATCCTGCTTTTTACTCACGGCAAGCAGGGCCACGCTACCCGGCGCGCGCCCGGATCGCTCCTCGGCGGCGCGGATCCGTTCCCGCACCGCATCGAGGCGCATCACCACCTCCGAGGCGGGGTCAGCACCCCATTTCACCTTATTCTGCATTCTCTTAAGCCCCCCAAACGCGCCCAGGCAAGGCACAGTGCGCCGGGAATAGTCACACACTATTGCCAAGCGCTGTAACGTCGCCTGGATGCGTTTGGAGGGCTCCCTGCGGGCGCGACTGAAGCTACCATTTGCCCCGTTGCGCGAGCTCGAAACGGGGCGGGCTATTCCCGCGCTCACGCGCCTCGTATCTGACCGCTTCCTCGCCGCGCTGAGAATGTAAAATCAACTGGAACCAGGTGCTAGTCGGTCTCCGGGAGGATGATGTTGAGTTCCAGGACCTCACGGCTGTCTTCCTGCTCGTAATTGACGGAGACGGCGTTCATGTCCACATCCGCGTATTTGCGGATGACCTCCAGGATCTCGTATTGCAGCTGCGGCAGGTAGGATAGGCGGTCGCGTTGGATGCGGTCGTGGGCGACCAGGATTTGCAACCGCTCCTTGGCGATGGCGGAAGAACCTTTGGATCTCGACGGGTAGAAGATGTCCAGTAGCCCCATGGTTCACCCCCTGAAAAGCCGGCCCAGGAACCCCCTTCTCCGCGCCTTGATGAAGCGGTGTGGAATCTGTTCGCCCAGGTAGCGGGCAACCATATCGCCATAGGCCTGTCCGGCATCGCTGTCCGTGTCCAGGACCACGGGTACGCCCGCGTTGGAGGCGTTGAGCACGGCCATGGACTCGGGGATCACCCCGAGCAGGGCCAGGGACAGGATCTCCTGCACGTCGTCGACGCCGAGCATCTCGCCTTTGGCGACCCGCTCCGGCGAGTACCGGGTCAGCAGCAGGTATTCGCGGATGGGCTCGGAGTCGGTCTCGGCGCGCAGGGACTTGCTCGCCAGAATGCCCAGCATGCGGTCCGAGTCGCGTACCGAGGATACCTCCGGATTGGTGACTACCACCGCATCGTCCGCATAGTACATGGCCATGGTCGCCCCGTGCTCGATGCCGGCGGGCGAATCGCAGACGATGTAGTCGAAGGTATGGGACAGCTCTTCCAGCACCCGGCCTACCCCGTCCGGGGTCAGGGCCTCTTTGTCCCGGGTCTGGGACGCCGGCAGTATATAGAGGTCGTCGCAACGCCGGTCGCGGATCAGGGCCTGGTTGAGACTTGCTTCATCGTTGATGACGTTGACGAAGTCGTAGACCACGCGGCGCTCACAGCCCATGATCAGGTCCAGGTTGCGCAGACCGACGTCGAAATCGACCACGGCGGTGCGATTGCCTCGTTGCGCCAGCCCCATCGCCAGGGCGGCGCTTGTCGTGGTCTTACCGACGCCGCCCTTGCCGGATGTGATAACGATAATTCTCGCCAAGGTTTCGCCCTCCTCAAAGGCGCGTGATCGGGCTCTCCCGATAAGCGCGGGGTAACCGCGCGGGACCGGCTCCGCATCCATCCCGGTCGGAATAACCGGGCAGCGGCCTTTCCCTCAGAATTTTTCTATCCGCAATACTTCGTGTTCCAGGAACACCTGTACCGGCACTCCCTTGAGGGCGTCCGGTATCCGCTCGCTGACGCGGTAGCGACCCGCCACCGAGACCAGCTCCGCATCCAATGCCTGACAGAATATCCGCGCCTTGCGATCCCCGTTCAGGCCGGCCATGGCCCGGCCGCGCATGGGGCCGTAGACGTGGATATTGCCGTCGGCCATGATCTCGGCCCCCGGGCTTACGGGACCCACGATGGAGAGGTCCCCTCCCGCGGCATAGACGCGCTGACCCGACCGTATCGGACGGGTCAGCAGCTTGGTGCCTCCTCCCGAGCCCGACTTGACGACCTCCGGCGTCCGCCGGGCGGCGCTCCGGGTCGCCCGTGGGGGAGGCTGAGGCTTCGGCTTCGGCTCGGCGGCGACCTGCCCGGAGCCGCGGGTAGCGGCCTCGCCCATGATCGCCAGCTCCATGGTTTCGGCCGCCTGGTTCTGCGCGGCATTACCGCCGCGCACGCCCACCGGGACCATGCCATAGCCGCGCAAAAGACCCACCAGTAAGGGAAAGGGGATCTCGTCGGCGGGCGGGGTGAGCGATGAGAGATCGATCACCACGGGGGTGTTGCGGAAGAACTCCGGGGCCTGGTCTACCTTCGCATCCAGGTATTGGGTTACCGCATCCATGTCGATGTCGAGCAAGCAAATGATCGGCAGGGTAAAGGCCGCCGCCTTGAGCTCGACCGCCGGGGAAGAGGGTTTCCCCGCTGATTCTGGTTTGACCGCCATTGATCTCGTTTCGGTAGATGCCCGTATTTTTATAAAGATAAGGTGTCGCAAAAAGCCCTTCCCTGGGCTTTTGCGACGCGGAATCGGAAAGCAGCCGGTAGCATACTCGCCTGAAGGCCGTCAGGCAAAACCCCTGTTGCGTCAGGGGAAGCGTTTGCAGACCTCAAAGCCACTATCCGCGACCGGATACCCCCGGAGTTTAGTAGGATGGGCAAAGCGGAGCGTGCCCATCAAATCCGGCTATCCCTCTAGGGGGCGTTCTCAATTCTCACACAAAGACACCAAGCCACAAAGGGATCGTGGGTTATGGGTAAGGCGCCTGTTG
>JAIZWN010000204.1 GCA_020443945.1 Candidatus Thiosymbion ectosymbiont of Robbea hypermnestra
GGTGACCCACCGACAAGTGTATGGGTTTGCTGCATTTGATTTTCGGGGGATTCGGTTAATTGAGAACGCCCCCTAGAGAGCGTCGTGAAAGCCCGTCCATGGGCTTTTACGACGAGGGTGGACGTTACTTCCGGTTTCGGACAGGCGGTGGCATGACTGACGTGACTAAGGGCCATACGGTCCACAAATACGACGAAGAGCTCGGCAACGCCCGCCGGCTGGTGCTGGAAATGGGCGCCCAGGTGTTGGACCAGGTGCGCAAGGCCGTCGGCGCCCTGGACCAGGGGGATGCCGACCTGGCCCGTGAAGTCGTCGATCACGAACGCGAGATCGACGCCTGCGAGCTCCGTCTCGACGAGATCATCCTGGATCTCATCGCCACCCGCCAACCCGTGGGCCGCGACCTGCGTTTTATCCTCGCCCTGTCCAAGGTCACCGGCGACCTGGAGCGGGCGGGGGACAAGGCGGCGCAGATCGCCTGGTGCGCCATCCGACTCATGGGACGGACGAGCCGACGACCCGCGTCGAAGAGAATACTCCACCACATCCACAGCCTCGACCAGATCGCCCGCCGTTTACTGGAACGCAGCCTCGACGCCCTCGCCAAGATCGATGTGGACCTGGCCCTCGAGGTATTCGAAGACGGCTCACAGATAGATGGCCTGACCGGCCACCGCTCCGGTACGGAACCGGCAAACCCGCTCGGCGGGCTCGAAAACGGCTCTCAGCTGGACGACGGATTCGACGCGGCCATACGCCATGCCATGACCTTCGTGTTCGAAGATACCCAGCTGGTCGGCCAGGTATTGGACGTCGTCTTCGTCCTGCGCGCCCTGGCCAACATCGGCGACCATGCCGACAACATCGCCGAGCAGGTAATCTTCATTGCTAAAGGCAAAGACGTGCGCTACCAGAACAAAGAAGTCCTCCTCGACACCCTGCGCAAGCGCAGAGAACCTTGACGCGCGGCTGAATTTTCCGCTGAGCTCCTGCCGGCTCGAGGTGATCGGTAGATTGGTAGATACTCTGTGACCGTAAGAGACATCATCAGCCGCGCTATCTTCAAGCGGCTTACTGACGCGCTGGCGCATCGGATCCTCGGCCTCGAGGCCAAGGTCATCGAGCCGCTGGAAAC
>JAIZWN010000205.1 GCA_020443945.1 Candidatus Thiosymbion ectosymbiont of Robbea hypermnestra
GTGCGCTGCACAAAAACAGTTCTGTCTCTTGTTGGGCGGGAATCGCAAATTCTTTGAACCACGGATAAACACGGATAAACACAGATCACAGTCCGTGTTTATCCGTGTCTATCCGTGGTTCTTTGGTGCGGTTGGTCACGCCTCGTGGTCCTAAGGTAACGCCTCGCTAGCGGTTTACTCGGTTGTCGATCAGATCCTGGACTACCGAGGGGTCGGCGAGGGTCGAGGTGTCGCCCAGGGTGTCGATCTCGTCGGCCGCGATTTTGCGCAGGATCCGGCGCATGATTTTGCCGGATCGGGTTTTGGGCAGGCCGGGCGCCCATTGGATGGCGTCCAGGGTGGCGATGGGGCCGATTTCGCCCCGCACGAGCGCCTTCAGCTCTTCTTTGAGGTCGTCGTTCGGCTCTACGCCGGCCATGGGCGTCACATAGGCGTAGATGCCCTGGCCCTTGATGTCGTGCGGGTAGCCGACGACGGCGGCCTCCGCTACGTGCGGGTGGAGTACCAGGGCGGATTCGATTTCGGCGGTGCCCAGCCGGTGCCCGGAGACATTCAGCACGTCGTCGATGCGGCCGGTGATCCAGTAGTAGCCGTCCGCGTCGCGGCGGGCCCCGTCGCCGGTGAAGTAATAGCCTTTGTATTGCTGGAAGTAGGTCGCCGCGAAGCGGGCGTGATCGCCGTAGACGGTGCGCATGATGGCCGGCCAGGGACGGGTGATGACCAGGGCGCCTTCGCCCGCGCCTTCGATCAGGGCGCCGTCGGCGATGTCCACCAGGGCCGGCACGATCCCGAAGAAGGGCCGGGTGGCGGAGCCCGGCTTGAGCGCGGTGGCGCCGGGCAGGGGCGTGATCAGGTGGCCGCCGGTTTCCGTCTGCCACCAGGTGTCGACGACGGGGCAGCGTGCGTCGCCGACGATCCGGTAGTACCACTCCCAGGCCTCGGGGTTGATGGGTTCGCCCACGGTGCCGAGGATGCGTAGCGATTTGCGGGAGGTGCGCTTGACGGGCTCGTCGCCGGCACGCATCAGGGCGCGGATGGCGGTGGGGGCGGTGTAGAAGATGGCGACCTGGTGTTTGTCTACGATTTGCCAGAAGCGGGAGACGTCCGGGTAGTTGGGAACGCCCTCGAACATCAGGGAGATGGCCCCGTTGGCCAGGGGGCCATAGACGATGTAGGTGTGGCCGGTGACCCAACCTACGTCCGCGGTGCACCAGTAGACCTCTCCTTCCCGATAGTCGAAGGTGTACTTGTGGGTGATGGCGGCGAAGACCAGGTAGCCGCCCGTGGTATGGAGCACGCCCTTGGGTTTGCCGGTGGAGCCGGAGGTATAGAGGATGAACAGGGGGTCTTCGGCGTCCATCGCCTGGGGCGGGCAGTCCTCGGAGGCGGCCGCCATGGCCTCCCGGTAGCGGATATCGCGGCCCTCGGTCCAGTCGACCGTCCCGCCGGTGCGTTCCACCACCAGCACGGTGCGCACGTTCGGGCACTCGTTCAGGGCGATATCGGCGTTTTTCTTCAGGGGCACCGGGTGGCCGCCGCGGATGCCCTCGTCGGCGGTAATCAGGGTCCGACAGTCGGAGTCCAGGATCCGATCGCGCAGGGAATCGGGGGAGAAGCCGCCGAAGACGACGGAGTGGACGGCGCCGATACGGGCGCACGCCAGCATGGCGACCGTGGCCTCCGGGATCATGGGCATATAGATGCAGACCCGGTCGCCCTTGCGGACCCCGCGGGATTTGAGCACGTTGCCCAGCTTGCATACCTGCACGTACAGCTCGCGGTAGGTGAGCCTGCGGTCTTCTTCGGGGTTGTCGCCTTCCCACAGGATGGCCGTCTGCTCGCCGCGGGTTTCCAGGTGGCGGTCGAGGCAGTTGTAGGCGACGTTCAGCTGGCCGCCCGCGAACCACTCGATGTGGAGGTTGTCGGCGTCGAAGCTGTAATCGCTCACCCGCTCCCAGGGCTTGCTCCAGGTTACGAACTGCTTTGCCTGTTCGGCCCAGAAACCTTCCGGATCCGCAATGGAACGGCGATACATCGCCTCGTATTGTTCGGCATCGATGTGGGCGTCGGCCGCGATTTCGGTTGGAACAGCATGGGCCTTGATTTCTGTCATGGGGGCCATCTCCGCTTGACGAAAATTCTCATGCTAAACGCTTATCCTCGGCTTTGCCAGCTACGGCATGGCCGAAGCGGGGCGACCGATGCCGGCTCGGGACGAAAAGCCGGGCAGGTGGGCAAGGCCGCCGCGGACGGCGGCGTGCCCGACGGACCTTTCTACCGGAAACCGATTCCGTGGAAGGGGGTGGGAATCTGAGCGTGATCCGATCGGTCGGCCATAAGTGACGATGCGGCGGCCCGGATAGCCGTGGCTATCGGCGGCCGGGAAGGGTGCTCAGCGTGTGTGGGCGAGCAGGCGTTGCATCAACCCCTGGGCCCGGCCCAGGTAGCCCGTGCCGAACAGGTTCAGGTGGTTGAGGATGTGGTAGAGGTTGTAGAGGTCCTTGCGCGTCTGGTATTCGGGATCCAGGGGCCAGGCTTCGGTGTAGGCGGCGTAGAAGTCTCCGCCGAAGCCGCCGAAGAGCTCGGTCATGGCGAGATCCGCCTCGCGGTCGCCATAGTAGACGGCCGGGTCGAAGATGACCGGCTGGCCGTCCTGGTCAAAGCCCAGGTTGCCTCCCCACAGGTCGCCGTGGAGCAGGGAGGGGACGGGGTGATGGTCGATCAGGTGGGGTAAGGCGGCGAGTAGCCGCTCGCCTTGATCCCGGACTTGGGGGCCGTACCCGTTGCGGGTCGCCAGATCGAGCTGGAACCCCAGCCGGTGTCGGCTCCAGAACCGGAGCCAATCCGGTTCGGAGTGGTTCGGTTGGGGCGTGGAGCCGATGGTGTTGTCGCGGTCCCAGCCGAAGTGGGCGCGGGAGGCGCGGTGCATGGCGGCAAGCCGACGTCCCGCCTCGGCGGCGCCAGCCGCTTTGTGTCCGCCGAGCGGGATGTATTCCATGACGAGGTAGGACCGCGCGCCGGTCGTACCCGTGCAGAGGGGGCGCGGGACCCGAATGGTTTGGGTGCCGGTCATCTCTTGGAGCCCGGCGGCCTCCGCCTCGAACATGGCGAGCTGGTCCGGGCCGTTGAGCTTTACGAAGTAGCCCTGGTCACCGTCGTCCAGGCGATAGGTCTCGTTGATGCAGCCCCCACCGACCGCGCGTGGGGTCCTCGGGTCGATCCGTTTGCCGCCGGCCTTGCCGATCGCCGCGGCGATAGCTGTCCAGTCGATCATGATTGGTTTCAGGGTAATGACTCGCGGTAGTATTCCGCCAGGCCCTGCTCGGCGATTTCCTCATGGGCGCGCAATGCCTCGCCGACCTGGGAACGGAGGGTGTCTCCCGCGCCCGCGCCGGAGGGGCTCATGCCCATCATCATTCTCAGGGATGACCAAGCCGATTCGACCGGCTCCGGTTCCTGGTCCTGATAGGATTGCAATGCCTCGGCGGCCCTGGGATTTCCCGACAGGGCCAGGCCCAGGACTGCGTATTTGCTCAAGTTTTTTTCCTGTGGCGTGACGTCGGTGGTTTCCGTGAGGCTTGTCACGGCCGCCATCGCGTCCATCGGGGCGGGGGGGGTCATTCTGGTGGTCAGGTAGTCGAGGGCCCTTTGGTTGCCGGAGCGGTTGATGATGTACCCGAGTGACATGACGGCGCTCTTTTCGGCCCGCTCCCGGCTCCGGCTCGGGGTGCCGACGGCCTCGCTTTCATCGATGAATTCGATGAGCGGCTCCACGGCGCTGTTATCGCCGATCATCCCGAGGATGATGACGATGTTGGACCAATGGGCTTGCTCCTCGGGGTCTTGCAGCATGTTCAACAGCGTGGGTACCGCGGCGGCGCCGTACCGGCTCGCCTGCTCGAAGGGTATGCCGTGGACATAGATCTGCCGCACGAAGTCCCCGATGTCTTCGGGTTCCTGGCCCTGGCCCGCGAGGTGTCCGGTCCACAGCAGGGTCGCCGCGGCCGTCAGAAGCCTCAGCTTGCGATTGCGCATGGTCTATCTCCAGGTTGTGTTTGTTCCGTTGCCGGGGCGTTGCTTCCCAGCCCGAAGGTATGTCTCATTGATGGGCACGCTTCGCTTTGTGCCGTCTCTTGGTGTTGCCGACGCCACCGCACCGTCATTGTGGGTGGGACCCCGGAATCTGCCGCGGCCAGGGACGGCGACCCGAGGCCTCCAATCGAGAGCCGTGTGGTTGTGGGCCTCCGCGCAGAGGGTGCAACAGTTGGACCTCACAGGTTCCGGTGACTGGCCATCCCTGGCACCTAGTGCCCCGTTTCACCTTATTTTTCACCCTCAGAGCCCTCCCAACCGCGCCCAAGCGAGAGGAGAGAACCGAGCGAGAGAGCCACGCCTGGCCTTGGCGCGGTTGGGGGGCTCCCT
>JAIZWN010000206.1 GCA_020443945.1 Candidatus Thiosymbion ectosymbiont of Robbea hypermnestra
TTCGCCGCACGGTGACACGGTGTCCAAAATTGACCCCTAGTCCGCTGTCGATTCCCGTTGCGACCAAGTCATTGACCAACTGAATTTCCGCCGCCCTCGGAACCGTTTCAAGCGCTTTGAACTCACGGATATTCGCGGTTCTTGGTCCGTAGATTACCCACCGTAAAAAATCCTGTTCATCCTGCAAATCCTGTTAATCCTGTACGATTGGAAGACAGCACGAACCACGAAGAGTGGCTCGACCTGTCAGCGGTGGTGTCGTCACTTTGTTCTCCTTGGCGATATACACTGAATCCCGGAAACAACAAAGTTAGAACACTACCGACTGGGCCTATCGTCCACAAAGTCCATGACATCCACTTCAGTCCACCCATAGCCCCCAGTTTGCAACAGCAATCAACACGGGGCGCCAGGAGCGGCGGATAAACAACCGACAGACAACCAGGGGGCCTACCAAGATGGCATATCAAGACATTCTCTACGAGGTCGACCAGGGGATCGCCCGGATCACCATCAATCGACCCGACACCTTCAACTCGTTTCGGGGCATCACCTGCGAAGAACTGATCGATGCCTTCAACCGCGCGGGCTGGGACCGCGGGATCGGAGTCATAGTCCTGACCGGGGCCGGGGACAAGGCATTCTGCACGGGCGGAGACCTCTCATCCCACGAAGGCGCCTACGATGGTCGCGGCACCATCGGACTGCCCCTCGAAGCACTCCAGAGCGTCATCCGCGACATTCCAAAACCCGTCATCGCGCGGGTGCAAGGCTACTCCATCGGCGGCGGCAATGTGCTCGCGCTCCTGTGCGACCTCACCATCGCCTCCGACAAAGCCATCTTCGGCCAGGTCGGACCCAAAATGGGCTCCGTGGACCCCGGCTTCGGCTGCGCCTTCCTGGCGCGCACCATCGGAGAAAAGCGGGCCCGCGAAATGTGGTACCTCTGCCGGCGCTACACCGCCGAAGAAGCCCTGCGGATGGGACTCGCCAACTCCGTGGTCCCGCATGACGAGCTGGACCAGGAAGTACAACGCTGGTGCGAGGAAATCATGGCGCACAGCCCCACCGCTCTGGCAATCGCCAAACGGGCCTTCAACGCGGACACCGAACACCAGCGGGGCATCTCGGCATTGGGCCTGCAAGCGGTCGGCCTCTTCTACGACACCGACGAGTCGAAAGAAGGCGTCAAGGCATTCAAGGAAAAACGCCCCCCCCAATTCCGCAAATTCACCCAAAAACCCAGCGACAATTGAACGGTGGTGGGTAGTGGCTGAATTTTAAGTGATGAAGTCTGCCGACCCCTACCCCGTCATTCCGGCAGGGAGTGCCGGAACCTGTCGATGCCAGGGACGACAAAACAGCGGAGTCTGAATGATTATTCGTGATCCGATTGAACCGCAAAGGCGCAAAGGGCGCGAAGGGCGCGAAGGGCGCGAAGGGCGCGAAGGGCGCGAAGGGCGCGAAGGGCGCGAAGGGCGCGAAGGG
>JAIZWN010000207.1 GCA_020443945.1 Candidatus Thiosymbion ectosymbiont of Robbea hypermnestra
TTCGCCGCACGGTGACACGGTGTCCAAAATTGACCCCTAGTCCGCTGTCGATTCCCGTTGCGACCAAGTCATTGACCCACGGAATTTCTGCCGCCCGCGGAACCGTTTCAAGCGCTTTGAACTCACAGATGTTCGCTGTTCTTGGTCAGTATATTACTCACCGTAAAAAATCCTGTTAATCCTGTACGATTGGAAGACCGCACGAACCACGAAGAATTGCTCGACCTGTCAGCGGTGGTGCCGTCACTTTGTTGTCTTTGGGTATATACACTGAACCCTGGAAACAACCAAGTTAGAACACTACCCGTAGTTTTACCAGCCATCCGCCCGTGACCGCTCGCTACCAACCCGGATGAAATCTCAGGTCAATACCGCGTCGATTGCCTCGTGCAGATCTTTTACACGCACGATCTCCAGCCCTTCGATACCCGACTTGGGGACATTGGCCGTGGGGGCGATGATGCGGCGGATGCCGTGCTTGGCGGCCTCGCGCAATCGGTCGGGACCGTTCGGGACCGGCCGGATCTCGCCGGAAAGTCCTACCTCGCCGAACACCGCGAGGTCCGGGGCCAGGGGGTGGTCGCGGTAGCTGGAGAGCACCGCCAGCAGTACCGTCAGGTCGGCGGCCGTTTCGGTGATGCGCACGCCCCCGACCACATTCACGAATACGTCCCGGTCGAACATGGCGACCCCGCCGTGCCGGTGCAACACCGCCAGCAGCATGGACAGGCGGTTTTGATCCAGGCCCAGGGTCACCCGCCGCGGGTTCGCGAGCGGGCTTGCGTCCACCAGGGCCTGCACCTCGACCATCAGGGGCCGCGTGCCCTCCCGGGTCACCATCACCAGGCTGCCGGATACGGATTCCGTATGGCGCGACAGGAAGATGGCCGAGGGATTCGGCACCTCCCGCAGCCCCCGGTCCGTCATGGCGAAGACGCCGAGCTCGTTGACGGCGCCGAAGCGGTTCTTGACGGACCGGATCAGGCGCAGGGAGCCGGTGGCCTCCCCCTCGAAATAGAGCACCGTGTCTACCATATGCTCCAGCACGCGGGGACCGGCCAGCGCTCCCTCCTTGGTCACATGCCCCACCAGGAAGATAGAGGTGTCCGCCTGTTTGGCGAAGCGCACCAGCTGCGCCGCCGTATCGCGCACCTGAGATACGGACCCCGGCGCCGAGTGCAGCAGCTCTGTGTGCAGGGTCTGGATGGAGTCCACGACCAGGATCCGCGGCCGTTCCGTCGCGGCCGTAGCCAATACCCGCTCGACGCAGGTTTCCGACAACAGGCGCACCCCCTCGCCCGCCAGCCCGAGCCGTCGCGCCCGCAGGCCGACCTGTTGGGGCGACTCCTCGCCCGAGACATAGAGCACCGGATGCTCCCGCCCCAGGGAGGCGCAAGCCTGAAGCAGTAGGGTGGACTTGCCGATCCCCGGATCGCCGCCGATGAGTACCACCGAGCCCTGGACCAGTCCGCCCCCGAGCACCCGGTCGAACTCGGCGATACCGCTGCCCAGGCGCGTGCGTTCCTGGGGATCGACGGCGGCGAGCAAGACCGCCTCGCCCCCACCGCCGGCGGCCCCGGCATAGCCGGAACGCCCGCCCGCCGCCGGCTTCGGGACCTCCTCCACCAGATTCCAGGCCCCGCAATCCGGGCACTGGCCGCTCCACTTGGGCAGCCCGACCCCGCAGGCGTTGCAGACATAGGCGCTACGGGCCTTATTGGTACGCTTGGCCATCGGTACTTTTTTCGATCCCTTCTCCAACCCGTGAAGAACCTGAGAGAATAGGAGAATATTCTCGCTTACCCGAGGATTGTCACCGGACATCGGGTCCGGATCGAACAACCCCTGATCCGAGGCAACGAAATGTCGAGCCAAACCACCGATCAACAGTCCGGGACAAGACCGGATACCCCTGGATTCACCGCATCGCCGACCACCGACCACACCGGGCGGCGGACCACGCCGGGTATCGCCTGTTGCGATACCCTCCCGTGGACGGAGGATGGCCCATGACCGGCGGGGGCCGTGCGGCCCTTCTTGCCCGGCTCCGCGCCCTCTATTCGATGCCCGTCGCTCTGGCGTCGGGCGTGCTGCTGGCATTCCTGGTCCCGTCCGGCGCCCCTTACGTGGCCTGGTTGGGAGATATTTTCCTCTCACTCCTCAAGGTCCTGATCCTGCCACTTATTCTGGTGTCCATCTACACCTCCCTGACCGCGGGGACCAACCTCAGGCTACTCGGCGGCCGCACCCTCTTCTACTATTTGCTCACATCCGGGTTCGCGGCGGCCCTGGGCACCCTGCTCGGGGTCACCTTCGCCCGCGTCTCGTCCCCCGACCAGCCGCGCCCGGAGCCGGTCGACGCCGGGGGCCTCGAGTTCAGCGCGGAGGGGTTCGTGCAGAATCTGTTTCCCAGCAACCTCTTCGACTCCCTCGCCCAGGGCAACATCCTGCACATCGTCTTCATCGCCATCTTCGCGGCTCTGGCGTCGCGCTACCTGGCCGAGGACCGCCGACGGTTCCTGCTTGAGGGCGCGCTGGCGGCAAACGAGCTCCTGATGCAGATGCTCCGGGGCGTCCTGGCCATCGCCCCGGCAGGCATCCTGGCCCTGGTCTACGCCGGCCTGGTGGATATGCCCTGGGGCGAGATCTTCCAGCTACGCTCCTTCGCCTGGGCCGTCGCGCTCGCCGCCTGCGTGCATGCCCTGCTCTTCCTCCCCGGCCTCTATTTCGTAAAAACCGGGCGCTCGCCCCGAGATTTCGCGGGCGCGGTCCAGCCGGCGCTGATGACGGCATTTTCCACCGCCTCGAGCGCGGCGACCTATCCGGTCTCCAAACGGGTGCTGGAAGAAAACATGGGGGTGAGTCCGCGGACCACGGGGTTTACCCTGCCGCTCGGCGCCACCCTGAACATGGACGGCTCGGCCCTGTACCACGCGATCCTGCTGATCTTCATGGCCCAACTGGCCGGCGCCGAACTCAGCCCGCTCCAGGCCTTCTTCATCGTACTCCTGACCATGGGCTCGTCGGCGGGGACCGCCGGGATACCCAGCGGCGGCATCGCCATGATGGCCTTCATGCTGGATCTCATGGGCCTTCCCCAGACCTATGTGGCGCTCTACCTGATCGTGGACCGCTTCTTCGACTATCCGGTCACCGCCATCAACGTCTGGGGAGACCTCACCGTAGCCTCCCTGGTAGACCGGGACCTGCGAAAGAAGCAATGCACTAAGGACGCCTTGAAAAACGGGTAGTGGGTGAATCCTGTGTGATGTTCGACGTTACTCAGGTAGACACCTGATCACTTGAAAATTTACCACTACCCGTCTCTTTAAGCAGGCTCCCTACCACCCAAGTTTGCACTCCAAACCTGTGCATTCTAAGGAGACCGATTGATTCAATCACCATGGCGGCATCGGAGACTATCGCGGCTATTGCTACTCCGCCGGGCATCGGTGGGGTGGGGATCGTCCGTGTCTCCGGTTCCCTCGCCCCGGCGGTTGCCGGGGGGATGATCGGCCGCGTACCTGAGCCGCGGCTTGCGACCTTGGCCCGCTTTCGGGCCCGGGACGGCGAGACGCTCGATGAGGGCATCGCCCTGTTTTTCCCCGCCCCCCACTCCTTTACCGGTGAGGATGTCCTGGAGTTGCAGGGGCACGGGGGGCCGGTGGTCCTGGATCTGCTGCTGCGGCGCGTCCTGGAGCTCGGCGCCCGGCCGGCGCGACCCGGCGAGTTCAGCGAGCGGGCCTTTCTGAACGGCAAGCTCGACCTGGCTCAGGCCGAGGCCGTCGCGGATCTGATCGAGAGCACCACCGAGGTGGCCGCGCGGTTGGCCGGCCGTACCCTGCAGGGGGCGCTTTCGCGCCGGGTCGAGGCGTTGCGCGAAGGGATGGTTCGCCTGCGCACCTTTGTGGAGGCGGCAATCGATTTTCCCGACGAGGAGATCGATTTTCTCAGCGATTCGCGGGTGGGGACGGACCTGCGGGACCTGATCCGCGATGCGAAAGCGCTGACGGCCAGCGCCCGGCAGGGCCAGCTGCTGCGTGAGGGTCTCCGCCTGGTTATCGCGGGTCCCCCCAATGCCGGCAAATCGAGTCTGCTCAATGCCCTGGCCGGGACGGATGTCGCCATCGTCACCGAAATTCCGGGCACCACCCGAGACCTGTTGCACCGGGAGATCCAGATCGATGGTATGCCGCTGCATCTCATGGATACCGCCGGGATGCGCTCCGCGCGGGATCCTATCGAGCGGGAAGGCATTCGCCGCGCGCGTGAGCAGATCGAACACGCCGATCGCATCCTCTGGGTCTTCGACGGGCGATCCGATCCGGGGCACGCGGGCCTTGCCCCGGATGCGCTGCCGGAGCGGGTTCCCGTCACCTATGTGCGGAACAAGATCGACCTGACCGGCACGCCCGCCGGCCTTACGCGGATGTCTTGGGGACCACAGGTCGCCATCTCCGCCCTGACCGGCGCCGGGATGGATGCCCTACGCGCGCACCTCAAGGGGGTCTGTGGTTTTTCGGGCGCTACCGAAGGGGTGTTCATGGCCCGCAGGCGTCATCTGGACGCCTTGAGCCGATCGCTGGCTGCTTTGCATTCCGCGCTGGCCGTGCTGGAACGGACCTGCGCCGCGGAGCTGATGGCGGAGGAGCTGCGTCAGGCCCAACAAGCCCTGGGGGAGATCACCGGGGAATTCACGCCGGATGATCTGCTGGACCGCATCTTCTCCGGCTTCTGCATCGGTAAATGATTCCTCGAACACGATAGGGCAGTGACAAAGTACGACGTTATCGTAGTCGGCGGTGGACATGCGGGGACGGAGGCGGCCCTTGCCGCGGCGCGTCTCGGGGTCCGTACCCTGCTGCTCACCCACAACCTCGAGACCATCGGCCAGATGAGCTGCAACCCGGCCATCGGGGGCATCGGCAAGGGCCATCTGGTCAAGGAGATCGACGCCCTCGGCGGGCTCATGGCCCGTGCGGCCGACCTGGCGGGCATCCAGTTCCGGATCCTCAATGCCCGCAAGGGCCCCGCCGTGCGGGCAACTCGCGCCCAGGCGGACCGTATGCTCTACAAGACCGCGGTGCGGCAGGCGGTCGAGGGCCAGGAGGGCCTGGACCTGTTCCAACAGGCGGTGGACGACCTGCTGCTGGAGAACGGACGGGTCGCGGGGGTTCTTACCCGGATGGGCCTGGCTTTCCATGCCCCCGCCGTGGTGCTGACGGTGGGGACCTTTCTGGGCGGCCGCCTGCACATCGGCCTGACCAACTACGAAGGAGGGCGTGCCGGGGACCCGCCCGCCAATGCCCTGGCCCACCGGCTGCGCGCGCTTCCCTTCCGGGTCGAACGGCTCAAGACCGGCACCCCGCCCCGGATCGATGGGCGCAGCATCGACTACTCGGTGCTCCGGGAGCAGCCCGGCGATGATCCCGTGCCCGTCTTCGCCTTCTTCGGCCGGGCGGAGGACCACCCGCGCCAGGTGAGCTGCCACATTGCCCATACCAATCCCCGCACCCACGAGATCATCCACGCGGGCCTGGCACGCTCCCCCCTGTTCACCGGGGTGATCGAAGGGGTTGGGCCACGCTATTGTCCGTCGATCGAGGACAAGGTCGTGCGCTTTGCCGACAAAGGCTCGCACCAGATCTTCGTCGAGCCCGAGGGGCTCGGGACCCCCGAGGTCTATCCCAACGGCATCTCCACCAGCCTGCCCTTCGACGTGCAGCAGGCTCTGGTCCGCTCCATGCACGGCTTCGAACAGGCCCGTATCACCCGTCCCGGCTATGCCATCGAATATGACTTCTACGACCCCAGGGACCTGGAGCACTCACTCCAGACCCGCTTCATCGAAGGGCTCTTCTTTGCCGGGCAGATCAACGGCACCACCGGCTACGAGGAAGCGGCGGCCCAGGGGCTGCTCGCCGGACTCAACGCGGCCCGGCAGGTTCGGGGCGAGGAGCCCTGGTATCCGCGCCGGGACCAAGCCTACCTGGGGGTGCTGGTGGACGACCTGGTTACCCGCGGTACCCGAGAACCCTACCGCATGTTCACCAGCCGCGCCGAATACCGACTCCTGCTGCGCGAAGACAACGCCGATCTGCGTTTGACCGAGACCGGCCGCCGCCTGGGGCTCGTGGGGGATGCGCAATGGCGGGCCTTCGAGTGGAAGCGGGAGGCCATCGAGCAGGAGCGTGCCCGGCTGGGGGATTGCCGGGTGCGCCCGGATGATCTTGCCGCGGACCGGCTGCGGGAGGTCCTCGGCGACGAGCTCCGGCGGGAGAGCCGGGCCCTGGACCTGCTCGCGAGACCCGAGGTGACCTACCGCGCCCTCATGGGTCTACCGGGGCTCGGGCCGGGCGTGACGGACCCCAAGGTAGCCGAGCAATTGGATATCCAGTGCAAATACGCCGGCTACATCGAACGCCAGCAAGAAGAAATCGACCACCAACGGACCCAGGAGGCCCTGCGCCTACCCGCCGATTTCGACTTCGCGCGGATCCCGGGCCTGTCCGCGGAGGTGCGCGAGAAGCTGATCCGGGTCCGGCCCGCAACCATCGGCCAGGCGGCCCGCATCCCCGGCGTCACCCCCGCGGCGGTCTCCCTGCTCCTCATTCACCTGAAACGACAGTCGGTAGTGTTGTAGTTTTGTGGGTAGTAGCTAAATTTTAAGTGATGAAGTCTGCCGACCCCTACCCCGTCATTCCGGCAGGGATTGCCGGAATCCAGGCGCCAGG
>JAIZWN010000208.1 GCA_020443945.1 Candidatus Thiosymbion ectosymbiont of Robbea hypermnestra
CACTACTGTCCGGGTAAATTATCGAATAGATTCAATTGGTTGCTGACTCCACCCCCATGATTTCTGTAACCTAGCTCGGAGACGTCCGTAAGTATCTGATTTAACGGGGATCGCTCGAATAAGGTAAGGCTCAGTATCTGTAGCATTGTGTAGAGATCGGCGTCGATATTGAGGCGTTTCTTGATGATGGCCACGAGCACATAGACGGAGATGGCGATCCAGATCTGGCTTTTGACCGCGTTCTTGGAGTTGCCGAAGAACGACTTGATGCGCAGGTGTTGCTTGATCCATTTGAAGAATAGCTCGACCTGCCAGCGGTATCGGTACAGGTCGGCTACCGTCTGTGCCGGAATGGCAAAGTTGTTGGTCAAGAAGTTGAAGACCTGACCGGTGTGAACATCGAGGTATTTGACGCGACGCAACGGCTGTGGGTAGTCGTGTACCGACTTGACTCCCGTCAGCACGATGGTCTGATCGCAGCGAACACCACCGGATTTGTCCACCGGATGGGAGTAGCGACGCCGGTACTTGGTGTTGGACTTGGCGCGGATGACAAAGAAACTTCCGGCCACATGCAGCAGGAACAGGCGTTCGAAGTCCACATAGCCGCGATCCATGATGTAGAAAGCGCCCGGTTCCGGCAGCAGGAGATCCAGGACGTTGACGTCGTGCAGCTTGCCGTCGGAGATGTGGAGAAAGGTCGGGATGTTGCCGCGAAGATCCAGCAGGGTATGGAGTTTGACGGCGGATTTGGTCGAGCGGAACCGTGCCCACGGAAACACGGACAAACACAGATCGATGGTGGAAGCGTCGAGCGCATAGACGGTGTTGTCGAGCTCGAGCCCTAGGTCCTCGTCGGCATACAAGGGGCGTGCGATGCTGATCAGTGCTTGAGCAAGATCGGCATAGATACGCCAATTCCGGCGTTCGTTCGCGTCGGCCAGCGTGCTTCGGGAAACGCCGCCACGGATGCCCATGTGGTACAGCTTGTCTTTCTGGGCGCGCAGGCAAACCTCGAGAGCGCGCAGACTTTCGCGAAAAGTGAGCTGCGCAAACGCCATACAGAGGTATTGGTCGAGACAGGAGAAGGTTTTCTTGTAACGGTTGCCGTCGTAGCGCGTGACGCAACGCCGGAAGGTGTGTAGTGGCGGATGGTCGATGACCTGCGAAAAAACGAGCCGGCCGACGTGCATGAGGGTGTCCCCAAAATCCCCAAAGCGGGCTATTTTGAAGACTCGCACGACGATTCAAATCGGTGACACCCCGAAATCCGCGGTTTTGCATGTCTTTACAAGCTGTTACGTGAGTGGGGCGAAGGTTTTACCGGACAGTAGTG
>JAIZWN010000209.1 GCA_020443945.1 Candidatus Thiosymbion ectosymbiont of Robbea hypermnestra
GAGCTAGGTTACAGAAATCATGGGGGTGGAGTCAGCAACCAATTGAATCTATTCGATAATTTACCCGGACAGTAGTGGCGCCCATCATCAAAATCAGGCGCCGGGCCGGCTCGGGTAATCGGCCGCGGAATCCTATACTATAGGCGGCCTGTTCGACTACAGGCCGTGAGCCGAAGATGAACGATTGTGACGCCTTGACGGCCTGGATTCAGCCCCGACATCTCGTCCCCTCCGGAATGGATGCCTGTCGGGCGAGGTTCGAAAACCATCATCCCCATGTGCTGCAGCTGACCGATTTTCTGCGGGAGGATATGGCCGCGCGTCTGGGGCACTTCCTGAGCCGGGAGGCCGATTATCGAACGGTCTATCGCCTCCATCCGTCCTCCCCGCATCGTCTTCGTTCGTCTGCTTGGGTATCGGAGGACATCTGGCGGCGGGTCGATGAAGACGACCGTTTCTATAGCCTCCAGTTATTGGTCGGCCCCAGTTCCCGTTTCCGTCTCAGCCCCAACCTCTGGACCTTTTTGAAGTTCTGCCAGACGCTCGCCACCCCGGCATTCAGGGACTTCGTCCGCGCGATTACCGGATTCCCCATCGGAGACCTGGACCGGAACGAGGTGCATAAAATGCGCATCGGCGACGTCGTCAAACCCCATAGCGACCGCGCCAAGGGGCGCCGTTGTCTGGCGTTCGTGCTCTACCTCGCGCCTGCCTGGAAGGCCGATTACGGCGGTGCCTTCCGCATCATCGGACAGGATGACAAACACCTTGAAATCCAGGCGAGATTCAACAGCATCGTGGTGTTCGATCTGGTCAGCCACAAGAAGCATTATGTCGCCGATATCCGGCCCACCGCCGGGGACCAGGCCCGCTTGACGCTCAGCGGTTGGTTTCTCAGCCCCGAACAAGCGGACCGGTAATCGTCGGCTCCCGCTGTTTTGTCGGATTCCATATGATTATCCACCTGTGGTTATCTACCCTAAAGGGGCTATGAACTGAAAAAAATGGGGTGGTGGTTTGAGGATTGGGCTGAATGCGACTTGTTTTGACGATCGGCCATCCGGTGCAAGGAACCGCTTCACCGGAATCTATGGCGAGCTGATCAGACGCCTGCCCGACGCCGAATTCGTTCTCTACGAACCCGCGGGGTTTCCCATCCACCGTTGGTTTTACGAGGCACCCAATCTATCCTTTCGCAAGATACCGCTTTCGGGTAATCACCGCGTGAGGAGGTTCGTCAGCGGTTTCCGGTATTGGCAAGCGGCGTTGGCGAATGAAAAACTCGATATCTTCGAGGGATTCAACCTACCCTTTCTCAACAAATCCCCTACCGCGCATAATCTGCTGACCCTGCATGACATGAGGATGATGCGGAGGGAAGCCGGGGTCCTCGATCGCTTGCTGTTCAAGACAACATTCAAAGTCTCGCTCAAGGCGACCCATCATGTAGTCACCGTCTCCGGAACAATGAGGGATGAGATTCTCGGCTTCTATCCCGAACTCCCGGTTTCCGTCATTTATAACGGCGTAGATGTCGCCGAATTCGACCGTATCTCGGACCAGGAGCTATCGGAGGTTCGTTCGAGACTCGCGCTTCCGGAAGAATTCATCCTGGCGGTAGGACACATCGAGGAGAGAAAAAACTACTCGCGCCTGATCGATGCGGTCGCCCGGCTGCGCGCTCGAGGCCGTTCCTGCCCATTATTGATTGTGGGGAACGACAGCGGATCGGGAAAAACGCTGGAAGAAGGCATCGCGTCCGCAAACCTCTCGGGTCATGTGAGGATATTGAGCGGCCTTGACGACCAGGAAGTCCGCTGCCTGTACAGGCTTTGCCACCTCTTTGTATTCCCCTCCTCCTACGAGGGATTCGGGATACCGATCCTCGAAGCGATGGCCGCCGGTCGACCAATGGTTCTGAGTGATCTACCGGTGTTCCGCGAAATTACGCAGGACACCGGCGTATATTTTCCTTATGACGACGTGGAGGCAATGGCGTCCGCGATCGAAACGGTACTCTCTTCGAGCAGTGAGCGGACACGCCTGATCGAGTATGGTAAGCAGCGCGTTCAGGCATTTACCTTCCCCGAATTGGCGGCCCAGGTGGAACATCTCTACCTCTCTCTATCACAATGATGTACCAGCGAGGCTTTGCCTTAAGACCACGAGACGTGACCAACCGCACCGAAGAACCACGGATGTACACGGATAAACACGGATTGTGACAGGTTCCTGTGACTTGCCATCCCTGGCACCGGCAGATTCCGGCTTCCCAGCCGGAATGACGGCCAACGGGCGCCTTACCCATGACCCACGATCCCTTTGTGGCTT
>JAIZWN010000210.1 GCA_020443945.1 Candidatus Thiosymbion ectosymbiont of Robbea hypermnestra
GAGCTAGGTTACAGAAATCATGGGGGTGGAGTCAGCAACCAATTGAATCTATTCGATAATTTACCCGGACAGTAGTGTGTTCACGTTATTCTTGAATTGTTCCTTGGCGCCAACCACGGATTAGGGCTCATCCAACAAACGGGCAACCTCGGCGGCTCCGCCCCCCCGCTCCGGTCGGCCGCTGACCGCATCCAGCGGCGGGTTGCGTCGCGCCCGAAGCGGCAGCGCCACCAGATCGAAGGGCGTATCCCCGGCCCGGAAGGAGAATACCGGATGGGTCTGGCGCAGGCCGCCCCCGTACCGAAAAACCTCCTCGCTCTCCTGCCAGGGAATCCCCCGGTCGAGCAGCACGAGCACCAGATCCTCCGGGTTATCCGCGAACAAATGCAGGCGCACGCCCTGACTCGGGTTCGGACCTCCGGAAAGCACGGGACCCACGAGCTTGGGCGCAAAATCGGCAAAGACCTCCATGGCCGTCAGGGCCTGTCGGCGCAGGTCCCGGAGCGCATCCTCCCGTCCCTCGCCCGGAAACAACCGCTGTTGCAGCAACAACGCCTCCTGGATCTCCTCGTTTCCGGGCCATGAGCGCTTGTCGCCGATACCGAGCCGCTCGGCCGCCTTGCGTCGCGCCCGCCCGAACTCCCGCACACCCTGCTCCACCATGATACGGGCCGCCTCATAGGCCAATCGTTGGCGTTGCGCAAGCGACCGATCCCATACCTTCATCCCAATCCCCTAAAGAGGTTCCTGCTCGCTACCCGATGCCTTTATTGGTTATGGGCGCCCATCGCCGATGGTCGGCGTGGACCTTGCCTGATGCAAGGCGTGCAACCAGGCGGTGCCGTCGGGGCAGGAGAGGATGGCATCGCCGAGGTCCGCGAGCCGTGCCGGATCGGCAACCGCCGTCAGAAGTGGTTCGGCTTGTGTCGCGACCGCGGGACCGAAGCGGTGGCGGGCCAAGCGGGTGAGTAGATGGCGCGTCTCTCGGCGGCCCTGTTCCAACCCCTGTTCCAACCCCTGTTCCAGACCTTGCTCCAGACCCTCGCGTTTCCATTGGTCGGTCCAGCTCTCGACGCGATTGGATAACATGTCATG
>JAIZWN010000211.1 GCA_020443945.1 Candidatus Thiosymbion ectosymbiont of Robbea hypermnestra
CAATTTAATATTCTAAAAGCAAATTACTGAGATCATAATTAATAAGCAGCTTAATTAATACAAACTATTCTATTGGAGTACTTAGATCTGAGCTGTTGAATTCCTGATGCTCATTGCCACATTCCAATAGGACAGGATTAACAGGATTTTGCGGGATTGACAGGATTCTTTTGTTGTTTTGAATTTCCGCCGCGTGGTGACACGCATTAACAAAGAAAAATCCTGTTAATCCTGAGAAATCCTGTCAATCCTGTCTATTAGCTAACAGCACAAAACTCGAAGAATTGCTGGCAGACTTACCTCACGGAAAACGCTAACCGGGAATAGCAAGCCGATGTCCGAGCTGATCGATATGGCCCCTTTGCCCTTGGTCGTCCTGACCTGTGGCTTCATTGTGGTGTTGATCGGCCTGTGGGGCATGATGACCCGCAAGAATATCATTCAGATCATCATCGGGTTCTCGCTGACGGATACGGGGATTCATATGCTGATGGTCGCCATCGGTTATCTGAACGGACGCACGGCGCCGATTCTCGATGCGGCCGTAGAGGTGGCGAACGCGGCCGCTACGGTGGTCGATCCCATTCCGTCCGCCCTGGTGCTCACGGCCATCGTGATCGGGCTGGGGGTCACGGCCCTCATGCTCTCCTACGCCATCCAGATCCATAAGAAGAACGGCTCGCTCTCCATCGACGATTGCAGCGAGCTCAAGGGCTGAAGTCCGATGCTGGATCCCCTGTACATTTTTATCCTCTCGCTGGGCAGCGCCTTTCTGCTCTCCCTGTTTTATGGGGTGCATCGCAATCTGGCGAGTCTGGTTTTCCTGCTGACCCTGGCCGCCAACACGGTCATCTGCGCCCTCGGGCTCTATCACCTGCTGCTGGGCGCGCCGACGGTGGAGATCCTCACCGCCGGTCTGGAGCCGCCGCTTTCCATCAATCTGCGCTTCGGGACGCAGGAGGCCTTTTTGTGCCTGGCGGTGAGCCTGTTCGGCCTCCTCGGTGGCTGGTATCTGCTCGAGCGGCTGCGCGAGAGTATGCAGGGGATGATCCTGTTCATCATGGTCCTCCTGGGCATCGATGGCATGATTATGACGCGGGATCTGTTCAACCTGTTCGTCTTCATTGAGATCACGGCCATCGCCACCTATGCCCTGATCGGGATGGAGCGCGACCGCCGGACCCTGACCGCCGGCTTCAAGTACGTCATGGCGGGCGCCCTGGCGTCTTCCTTCTTCCTCATCGGCACCATCCTGGTCTACCACCTGGCCGGGACTCTGAACATCGACGGCATGATCGAGACCAGGGGCCTGCTGGCGAGCGCCTTCGGGGCGACCGCCCTGGTGCTCCTGCTCGCCGGGGTCCTGATCGAGCTCAAGCCCTTCCCCGCCAACGGCTGGGGGCTGGATGTCTATGAGGCCGCGCCCGCGGGTATCGGCGCCCTCATCTCGGCGGGGGTCGCCACGGGCGCCCTGGCGGCCCTGTACAAGTTGGTGCCCCTGGTACGGGCGGATCATTTGTCGGTGGTCGTCACCATCGGCGTCGTGACCTTCCTGTGCTCGAACCTGATCGCGCTCAAGCAGAAAAGCGCCAAGCGGCTGTTGGGTTACTCCTCCATCGCCCAGATCGGGCTGCTGGTAGCGGCCATCACCTACCTGCGCCAGAGCGGGCGCGACGAGCTGGTGCCCCTGGTCGTGGGCGGCCTGTTCATCAATCACCTGCTGGCCAAGGCCGGGCTCTTCTGGCTCGCGGGGATCCTGGACAGGGAAGACTGGCGGGAGTGGTCGCTGCTGGCCGGTCGGCCCTGGCTGCTGGTGCTGTTCGGCACCCTGATCCTGGCCCTGGTCGGCTTCCCGCCCTTCCCCGGCTTCTGGGCCAAGTGGGCGCTGATCCTGGAGTTCGCGGACGGGGCCCTGTACGGCTGGATGGGGGCGATTCTGCTGGGCTCGCTGCTGGAGGCGGTCTATCTGCTGCGCTGGCTCGGGGCCAGCTACCGCGCCAAGGCCTCCGCAACCTCCGAGGCCTCTGAAAAAGAGGCCCGACCGGCCCCGATCCAACTGCCCTTCAACGGCCTGGCGCAGCCGATACTCTTCGCCGTCCTGCTCTATGTGACGGGTTGGGTGTGGGCGGACTGGTCCGGGGAGGCGCCGCTCACGACCTTTCTGCCCATCGCGGCGGCGGGTGTGCTTTTCCT
This sequence comes from Candidatus Thiosymbion ectosymbiont of Robbea hypermnestra, assembly GCA_020443945.1. Taxonomy (GTDB): domain Bacteria; phylum Pseudomonadota; class Gammaproteobacteria; order Chromatiales; family Chromatiaceae; genus Thiosymbion; species Thiosymbion ectosymbiont_B. Next base: position 2,194 of record JAIZWN010000211.1, read on the forward strand.
GCTCGACCGCCTGCCGGGCCGGCTGGTGGGGATCCTGTCGCTGCTGATCCTGGCCGCCTTCTCTTATCACGTGCTGCCGCGGCTCGAGGGGCTCACCTGGCTGTTCGGGCTCATCTTCCTGCCCGGCGGGATCCTGTTCGTCTTCGCCACCCTCTATCGCTCGGAGACGCGGGTCGGATTCTATCCACTGCTGACGGCGATGCTGCTGTCCCTGGGCATCCTGCTGCAGGCCGAGACCTCCCTGGGATTCTTCTACGCCTGGGAGATCATGACCCTGACCTCCTATCTGCTGATCGCCCAGGGCCGGCAGGCGGATCGCTCCGCGCTGGTCTACGTGATCTTCTCCCTGGGCTCCGCCTATCTGCTCATGGCCGGCTTCGCCCTCGGCTACGCGGGCTCCGGCTCCGCCCTGCTGGCGGGGCTCAAGGACGCGGGCGCGCTGGGACCTGTCGTGCTCGCCTTGCTGGCCCTGGGCTTTCTGGTCAAGACCGGCGGACTCGGCGTCCACATCTGGCTGCCGGGAGCCTATACGGAGTCGGATGACGACTTCACCGCCATCATCTCCTCGATTGTGAGCAAGGCAGGCATCTTCGGCTTCCTGGTCGCCGGCATTGCGCTGGGGGATCAGGCGGTAGGCGGCCTCGACATCGCCTACCTGGTATGCTGGCTGGGTCTCATCACCGCCCTCTTCGGCGCCCTGATGGCGGTGCTGGAGGAAGACGCCAAGCGCCTGCTGGCCTATTCCAGCATGGGCCAGGTGGGCTACATCGTCGCCGGCGTCGCCATGATGAGCCACCTGGGCTGGGTAACGGCCGTCTACCTCTCCGCTAACCACTTCTTCTTCAAGGGCCTGCTCTTCCTCGCCGTGGCCGGGGTCATCTACCGCACCGGCGCCCGCGAGATGTACAAGATGGGCGGCCTGATCGGCCGTATGCCGATCACCTTCTTCTGTGCCCTGATCGCCATCATCGCCATGTCCGGCGTGCCGCCGCTGAGCGGCTTCGGCGGCAAGTGGCTTCTGTACAACGCCCTGATCGAGAAGCACTGGTACCTGCAGGCGGGTCTGGCCTTCTTCTCCAGCGCCCTGGCGTGTTTATACATGTTCCGCCTGCTGCACTCCGTCTTTCTCGGGCAACCCAAGCTCAAGCACAAAGACGTCAAGGAGGCCCCCTGGTGGCTGGTGGCCCCGCAGCTGGTGCTGGTGGGGGTAATCCTGGCCGTCTCCCTGTTTCCGCAAGTCCTGGTGCAACCCATCTCCGATGCCATCGCGCCCTACTATCCGGCGACCATGCAGTGGGCCGGCAACCAGCTGACGACCTCCGTGGGCCACTGGAACGGCTTCCTGGTGATGAACATCGTCGGGGCGGTGTTTCTGGTGCCCCTGATCTGGATGCTGCTCTCCTCGACCCGGGTGCAACGGGTCAAGCAGTTCAACATCGCCTACGCCGCCGAGCGGCCGGACCGGCCGGAGACCACCCACTTCGCCTACAACTTCTATCCCTACATCGAGAAAAGCCTGGGCGGCTGGGTGCGGCCCCGCGCCACCCGCTTCTGGAGCGCGGTCGGCGAGTGGACCCACTCCCTGGCGTCCGGGCTACGCAGCATCTACACCGGCCATGCCCAGACCTACGCCCAGTTCATCGTGCTCTTCCTGGTCCTCATGGCCTTTCTGATGGGAGGCGCCTAGCCCATGTCCGAATGGTTGGTTCGCGGCGGCTACGCGGCGATATCCGTTTTCGTGGCCGCGACCTACGGCCTCCTGCTCAGCGGCATCATCGCCCGCACCTTGGCGCGGGTGCAGGGACGTATCGGCATCCCGGTGTGGCAGGCCTTTCTCGACGTCTTCAAGCACGCGGCCAAGCGCACCGCCGTCAGCCACGGGGTGATGTTCTACCTGGGGCCCGTATTCCGCATCGCCGGGGGCATCGGCACCCTCTTGTTCATCCCCCTGCTCTACGACAGCACGATCTTCGGCAACTTCCACTTCGCCGGCGACATCATCCTGGTCATCTACTTCATCCTCTTCGGCGCCCTCGGCATGGCCCTCGGTTCCAGCGAGGCGGGACACCCCTATGGGGCCATCGGCGTCGGGCGCGGGCTGGCGCAGTTCGCCGCCTTCGAGGTGCCCTTCGGCCTGGCGGTCCTCTCCCTGGTAATCCAGTACGACACCCTGTCGGTCTATGACATGGTCGCGGCCCAGCAGGGCGGCGTCACCAACTGGACCCTGTTCACCAACCCGCTGGCGGTCGCCGCGGCCATGCTCTCGCTCCTCGGCTCCACCGGCTATGCCCCCTTCGATGTGGTCGGCCCGCCCCAGGAGATCCCCAGCGGTCCGCGCACCGAGTTCCAGAGCGACTTCGTCAGCCTGATGCAGCTCAACCGGGCCATCTTCGCCGCGGCCAAGTTGGTGCTCTTCATGAACCTCTTCTTCGGCGGGGCGACCAACCTGATCGAGCTCATGGTCAAGACCTGGGCCATCTACATGGTGCCCATCGCCGTGGCCGCCGCCTATCCCAGATACCGTACCGATCAGTCCATCCGCTTCTTCCTGCGCTGGCCGACCGTGATCGGGATCGCCGCGGTGATCCTGGCCGATTACCTGTTCAATGCGTCCTAGAAGGGTTCTGTTTTTGATTTTGAACCGCAAAGGCGCAAAGGGCGCAAAGGATTGAACGCTGCCGGGGTAGTGGCTAAATTTTAAGTGATGAAGTCTGCCGACCCCTACCCCGTCATTCCGGCAGGGATTGCCGGAATCCA
>JAIZWN010000212.1 GCA_020443945.1 Candidatus Thiosymbion ectosymbiont of Robbea hypermnestra
CAATTTAATATTCTAAAAGCAAATTACTGAGATCATAATTAATAAGCAGCTTAATTAATACAAACTATTCTATTGGATTACTTAGGGTCGAATAGAGGGCCCTTGTCGCCTGTCTGGGTGGCCTTGGCTTCGCCGGAATCAGGGCTCTTCACTATCGGCCAGGCGATGCCATTTGTCGGCCTCTTCCTGATTCTTCTCTACGCCGCGGCCTTCTTCGTACATGATCGCCAGGGTTCTTCGCGAGCCCGTCAGGCCCTGCTCGGCGGCCTTGGTAAACCAGTGCACCGCCTGGGCCGGATCCTTTTCCGCGCATTCCCCCTCCATGTACATGAAACCGAGCCCGTGCTGCGCGAGGTCCACTCCCGCCTCGGCGGCGGTCTTCATATATTCGAAGGCCAGGGACCGATTCTCGCGCATGCCCAGGCCGTTCTGGGCCATGATGGCCATTCGGTAGCGGGCCTGGGGATCGCCCGCGTCCGCCAGTGGGGAAAGGAGCCCGGCGGCGATGGAGAAATTCCTGGCCTCGAAGGCGGCGATGCCGCTGCCGAGCTCCATATCGAAGTTGGTCGGTTCGTAATTCGTCATCGTCGGCTCCATCCTATTCGGATACATTCGGAAGCACCTCGCTCATTTCCATGCTCCGGTGGGCAGAAACGCCGTCGGGCCGCCCCGGCGATCGAGGTTCCATGACGCTGGAGCGTGGGAGCCAGAGAAATGGTACAGGATTCACAGGATTCACAGGATTTGCAGGATTTGCAGGATTAACAGGATTTTTCTTGATTTTGATTCGTGCCGCCAGGCGCTCGCTTTGCCCATCCTACGGGCTGTTGACATAGGAGACGGCCTTTCCGGGTGGTCTTTCAGCCGCTTCCGTGGGGCAGCCCCGACCACCAGGCGAGCAGATGCTCGAAGAGGATCTGGTTCTCCGCCGCGATGGCCATGCGCGGCGCCAGCGACAGGCCGTCGACCGGCGGTCCCCCACTGCGGATGTACAGGCGCGATACGGCCCCCGCCTCGGTAGCGATCAGGCGGCCCGCGGCATAATCCCACAGTTTCTGCCCGCCGTGGATGTAGAGCTGGATGCGCCCGGCCGCGAGCCAGCACCAATCCAGGGCGATGGAGCCCAGGTTGCGCTGGGAGCAGAAGGGCGACTGCCCACCCATGCTGGGCAGGTCCTCGTTGGGCAGGCGCTTGAGGTCGACGATCGCCAGACTCTTGCGCAGCTCGGTCCGTTGCGAGGCCAGGCGCAGGGGCGCGCCGTTGTGGAAGGCCCCGACGCCGCGCTCGGCGCAGAAGCATTCGTCGTGCACCGGATCGACGATGCAGCCCAGAACCGGCTCGCCCCCCCGCAAGAGGGCGAGGGAGATGCAGAAATAGGGGAACCCGTAGGCGTAATTGCTGGTGCCATCCAGGGGGTCCAGGCACCATACGCCGGTATCGGCGTCGGTGAGCAGTTGCTCCTGCGCCTCCTGGGTCATTTCCTCCCCGAGCACCGGGAGCCCGGGCCGGAGGCGGCCCAGCTCCTCGCAGATTCGCCGTTGCACCGCCAGGTCCGCTACCGTGACCAGGCTGCCATCGGCCTTGGCCTGGGCCTCGGCATTGTGAAAGCGGGGCATGATCTCCGTTTCGGCGACGGAGCGCAGCAGGGAGCAGAGACGATCCAGTTCCGGGCTCATGGGTTTCTCCCGATTCAGGGCATTGGATCAGGGATCATATACGGTTCCCACGCAATCTTCAGGTTATCGTCCTGGTATCAGCTATCTGAGCATTCCATCCAGGACGATAAAGCAGAAAAACTTTGCGCTCCTTGTGCCTTTGCGGTTCCAATGGGGGAAATGCGTATGAGGACGGACCGGCGCGGATCATGATTTCCGTATTCCCCGTACACAGGCTGTCAGGCCTCCTCCTTCTGCTGCTGGTGATCGTGTCCGGTGCGGGCGCGGCGCAGCCGGGCACCCGTGAGGTCATGGCCGATGCCATGACGAGGATGATGGAGGCCATGGGGCTGTTCGATGCCGCCCCCGCGGAGTCCTGGTCCGTGAGGGGGCCGGCCGGTGCCTGGGGCTCCGGGCTCGGCGCGCCCTGGGGCGGACCGGCTTCGGCTCGGTCGCGGACCTCGCCGTTGCGTGACCTGATGCGCCAATTCGCCCGGGGGATGATCTCACCGGACGGGAGCGGCGGCGAGCGGCCGAGTAGCTGGAAGCCGTCCCGGCTGGAGGGCGTTTGGGAGGGACGCGCCGGCGAGCTGCTGATCGTCCAGGGGGAACGGTATCGGATCTATTCCCCGGAGATGCAGCGGGTGAATGGTCTCATCCAGATCCGGGGCGACCGCCTTGCCCTGTACAATCCCCTGGATCGGCGCGCGCAGCCGTTCGAATTCGCGAAGCATCAGGGGCGCCTCATCCTGCGCGACCTGGCCGGAAATCTCTATCTGTACCGGCGCTTGCGACTGAACGGTGGGTAGGGCAAGGGAGTAGTGTTGTAGTTTTGTGATCTGTGATTTTGAACCGCAAATCTAAGACACCACCCCGGCGTGTTCGTTGCGCCAAGCCTGACGCGGGACATGGTTCGCGTGGTTGAATCTCCCCTCGGTTGTCCGTAGGCTAGCTCCGGAACGCAACGGGCATGCCTGATGACGGTTTCGGTTTCTGTCCGAAGGTCGGAGTACGGAAACAACGTCGTAGTGCCTGGCCTGCTCAGTCCCGGCAAGATCACAGGAGAAAGAGATGGAGACCTGGGAGAGCATCGACGACGTTTTGCAATATGCCATAGGCCAGGAAGAGGAGGCGGCGGCTCTGTATCGACGGCTGGCGGCCCGGACGAAGAAGCCGGGGATGCGCAAGTTGTACGAGGGCTTTGCCAGGGAGGAAGAGGGTCATAAGGCGAAGTTGGTCAACGTAAAAACCGAGAGGCTGCTGCAACCGGCGGATGCACAGACTATCGACATGCAGATGACGGACTACCTGGTCGAGCCGGAGGTGGATTCCGATCTGGGCTACCAGGATGCCTTGATCCTGGCGATGAAGAAGGAGAAGGCCGCCTTCAGGTTGTACAGTGATCTGGCGGAGAAGAGCCCTGATCCGCGGCTGAAGGCGGTCCTGTTGTCACTCGCTCAGGAGGAGGCTAAGCATAAGCTGCGCTTCGAGATCGAGTACGACGAGGTCGTTCAGTCGTCGAATTGAGGTCCCTTCAGGAGAGGTATCCTTGAGCCGCTGGCCGAAGCGGAGGAGGCCCATGAGAAACAATCCGCCGGAAACGGCTGAATGGGATTGGCTTGCGGACCCGAATGCCGCACTCGAATTGTACAGCCTCGAGCGCCGGGCATTCTTTAACTGGCAGACGGTCGAGCAGGAATGGTCGAAGGCAACGAGCCACCTGGATACCGGCGATCCGGGCCAGCTCACGGAGGCGCAACGTCATTCGCTGAATCGGTTGAGAGGTCGTCTGGACGAGGCGGCGCAGGAGTATGAACGGGCCCGACAACGGCTGCATCAGGCGTGGAGCGCGTGAAGGGTATCGGGAACAGACAACCCCGCCGCAAGTGGCGGGGTTGTCTGTTTTTTTGCCGCAACTAAACGCAAATGGACGCAAATTCGATGGGCACGCTTCGCTTTGCCCATCCTCCCTGTGAGGATTGCGACTGACGAATCGGGAAATGGCGATTTCCCGATTCTTGCATGTTCAACGGCTGGCCGCCGTTGAACATGGCGGTCCCTCCCTGGACCGCGTCGGGTATCGTCTTTGGCGATACCCTCCGTGGCCTCCCATCGAGAGCCGTGTGGTTCCGGGCCTCTGCGGAGAGGGGGCAAAAGTTGGACCTCACAGGTTCCGGTGACTGGCCATCCCTGGCACCTGGGTTCCGGCAATCCCTGCCGGAATGACGG
>JAIZWN010000213.1 GCA_020443945.1 Candidatus Thiosymbion ectosymbiont of Robbea hypermnestra
AGAGTGTTGAGTGGTGATGGGCTGCCCAGCGGCCCAATCATGGCTCAGAGCCCTCGGCTTTTGCCATCCCTGGCGCCGGCAGATTCCGGCAATCCCTGCCGGAATGACGGGGTAGGGGTCGGCAGACTGCATCACTTAAAATTTAGCCACTACCCACCTCGGAAACCACCTGAAAATCCAGTTGTCGGCGTTTGGGATTCAGAAGGGCAATCCCCCAGGCGGCATCCCGCCCGGCAGCCGTCCCTGGAGGCCACGCATCATCTTCGCCATGCCCCCGCCCTTCATCTTTTTCATCATTTTCTGCATCTGGCTGAACTGTTTGAGCAGCCGATTGACGTCCTGGACCTGGGTGCCCGAGCCGAGGGCGATGCGGCGCTTGCGCGAGCCCTTGATGACGGCGGGAAAGGTCCGCTCCTGGGGGGTCATGGCGTTGATGATGGCGACCAGCTTGACCAGCTCCCGGTCGTTCACCTGATCCTTGATCTGGTCCGGAAGCTCGTTCATCCCCGGCAGCTTGTCCATGAGCCCGGCCATGCCGCCGAGGCTGGACATCTGGAGCAGCTGGTCACGAAAATCCCCCAGGTCGAAGCCCTTTCCCTTCGTGAGCTTTTTGGCCAGCTTTTGGGCCTGTTCCTGATCGACCTTGCTTCGTACCTCTTCGACCAGCGAGAGCACGTCCCCCATGCCGAGGATGCGCGAGGCCACCCGCTCCGGGTGGAAGGGCTCCAGGGCGGCGATCTTCTCGCCCACGCCCAGAAACTTGATGGGCTTGCCCGTGATGGCGCGGATCGACAGGGCCGCCCCGCCGCGGGCGTCGCCGTCGGCCTTGGTCAGCACCACGCCGGTCAGGGGCAGGGCGGCGTCGAATGCCTTGGCGGTATTGGCCGCGTCTTGGCCGGTCATGCTGTCCACCACGAACAGGGTCTCGACCGGGGCGACGGCCCCATGCAGGGCGCGGATCTCCTCCATCATGGCCGCGTCCACATGAAGACGCCCGGCGGTGTCCACGATCAGCACATCGAAGAGCCGCTTGCGCGCGGCCTCCTGGGCCCGGCGGGCGATATCCACCGGGTCCTCGTCGGCGGCGGCGGGAAAGAACTCGGCCTGCACCTCCGCCGCCAACGTCCGCAGCTGTTCGATGGCGGCCGGTCGGTAGACATCGCAGCTCACCACCATGACCTTCTTCTGCTGCTTCTCCAGCAGCCAGCGGGCGAGCTTGGCGACGCTGGTGGTTTTCCCCGAGCCCTGCAGGCCCGCCATCAGGATCGCCGCGGGCGGCTGAACATTCAGCTCCAGGCCCGCATTGGCCTCCCCCATCAGGCTCACCAGCTCGTCATGGACGACCTTGACCAGGGTCTGGCCCGGCGTGAGGCTCTTGAGGACATCCTCCCCCATGGCCTTGCCGCGCACCTGCTCCACGAAGTCGCGGACCACGGGCAGGGCCACGTCCGCCTCGAGCAGGGCCATGCGCACCTCGCGCATGGTGTCCTTGATATTCGCTTCGGTGAGCCGGCCCAGGCCCCGGACGTTTTTCAGAACGCGGCCGAAGCGATCCTGGAGATTCTCGAACATCGTCTACCTCATGAAAAAGCGGGGTGCTCGTGCCTGCAATGAGGCCGGGTCGGCAAGTATAAGGAATTCGCGGTCGGAGCTATACCCACGACGCCGCTTTGTGCCATCATCCCTCGCCATGCGTCACATCCTGATCTCATCCCTTGCCATCCTGCTCTATCTGACCAGCGGCGCCCTCATCGCCCTGCGGTTGTTCCGCCGCGATAAACGCCGCCTGCCCGGACGCACCCCCACCCTACTGATCGGGCTCGCCGGGCTGGTCCTGCACACTTGGCTGGTCTACGACGCCATCCTCAGCCAACAGGGGCTCGACCTGGCCTTCTTCAATGCCCTGGCCCTGGCCGCCTGGACCGTCGTCGCGCTCCTGCTCCTCTCCAGCCTCACCAAACCGGTGGAGAATCTGGGGATCCTTGTCCTGCCCACGGCCGCCCTGACCCTGTTTCTGGAGGCCCGTTACCCGAGCCAGGGCATTGTGCGCGCAACCGCCCACTGGCCCATCGAGCTCCATGTATTGTTCTCCATGCTCGCCTACAGCCTGCTGACACTGGCCAGCGTGCAGGCGATCCTGCTGGCGATGCAGGACCATTACCTGCACAGCCGGCAGCCGGTCGGCTTCCTGCGCGCCCTGCCGCCGCTGCAGACCATGGAGAGTCTGTTGTTCGAGATGATCGGCGCCGGCTTTTTGCTACTCACCCTCGCCCTGGCGAGCGGCTTCGTCTTCCTGGAGGACATGTTCGTCCAGCACCTGGTGCACAAGACGGTGCTTTCCACCCTCGGCTGGCTGGTCTTCGGCGGCCTGCTCCTGGGCCGCCTGCGTTACGGCTGGCGTGGTCGCACGGCCATCCTCTGGACCCTGAGCGGCTTCCTCATCCTGGTCCTGGCCTACTTCGGCAGCAAAGCGGTGTTGGAGCTCATCCTGCAACGCTGAGAGTCTATCCAACAGGATAGGCGTAGCCCACCCTACGATTGTGGGGTAGTTCTCGGCGTTGCCTTTACCACCCCACCGTCGTTCCGGCAGGGATTGCCGGAATCCAGACGCCAGGGATGGCAACTTGAAGATACCCTCGACATTCGCGTTTTTTTCCGGGCCGATACGGAGATGGCACCGACAGCAGGCACTGGAAATTCCTGCGGTTCGCCGTCCCTGGCATTGACAGGTTCCAGCACTCCCTGCCGGAATGACGGCCTGGTATTCCGCTCGTTCCCACGCTCCGGTGGGCAGGAACGCAGCCGGGCCGCTCCAGCGGCCAGGACTTCAAGACGCTGGAGCATCTGGAATTGCTCCCACGCTGGAGCGTGGGAGCCAGAGAGCGCGGACTCCCGAGAGGTCCCGGCTCCTGACCAGTTACCGGGAGCGAACAAACCATCGTACCCTTGCGTCAGCCGCGGTGATTATTCCGGGGAAACAATGCTAGAATCGAGCTTGCGCACAGAAACCGTTTAGTACCCCATTTCAGTTTCTATTTCAGGTAGCTCCCGTAGGATGGGCAGTGAGCGAAGCGAACCGCATCGACTGCGTATCGGTTCACTGAT
>JAIZWN010000214.1 GCA_020443945.1 Candidatus Thiosymbion ectosymbiont of Robbea hypermnestra
AGAGTGTTGAGTGGTGATGGGCTGCCCAGCGGCCCAATCATGGCTCAGAGCCCTCGGCTTTTGCCATCCCTGGCGCCTGGGTTCCGGCAATCCCTGCCGGAATGACGGGGTAGGGGTCGGCAGACTTCATCACTTAAAATTCAGCCACTACCGATTTGTGGTTTCCGGGATTTGACGTAGAGACCTGCCCTCACCATCATGGTTGTCCGCAGATTACGCCGATTTTCACGGATTACCGCATTTTTTCATTGACGAGAATCTACGTAATCCGCAGATTCAAGCATCACAGATCACAAAACTACAACACTACCATGAAAATCTCGCGGATGATCGGTGACGGCAGGGAAAAATTCTTCGTGGCTTTGTGGCTTTGTGTGAGAAAAAACAGTGAGTTTTGGGGATCTTGAAAAATTGCTTCCTTGCAATTTTTCAAGCATGGGGCCGCTTTATCTCCAGCACGTCGGGGAGCTGGCGCAGCCTGGTGTGGACCTGTTCGAGCCGGGCGCCGTCTTCGAGTTCTACCGTGAAGCGCATGGTGGCGATTTCCCTGGCGCGGTCCGAGGCGGTGTGCACGCCTACGACGTCGATGTCCGTGTCCGAGAACACCGATGAGATGTCCCGCAGCAGGCCCTTGCGGTCGGCGGCGATGACGAGCAGATCTACCCGATAGACGGCATCGAGGCTTTGCTCCGCCCAGTGTACCTCGTCGCTCAGGCGGGCCTTTTCCCGTTCCGGCAGACTGAGTATGTTGGCGCAGTCGCGGCGGTGGATGGTAACGCCGCGCCCGCGGGTGATGAAGCCGACGATTTCGTCATAGGGGATCGGCTTGCAGCACTGGGCCGGGTGTGTCATCAGGTCCGGGACGCCCGCGACGATTACCGCCGCGCGGTCCGGTCCCCCGCCCGTGCCCGACGCTGGCGTGGCGGGTTTGGCGAGCGGGTGGTTGCGCTCTTCGCCTCGGGGCTCGCCCACCTGGTGGGCCACCTGGCCGACGGGGATCTCGCCGCGGCCGAGGGCGGCCAGCAAATCCTCCCCCGCATGCAGGTTGTAGCGAAGACAGAGCTGCGCCAGCCGGGGTTTTTCCTCGATCCGGAGCCGGCTCAGCTCCTTCTCCAGCAGGGAGCGGCCCAGCTCTACGTCCTGGTCGAAATTCTGCCGTTTGAACCACTGGCGCACCCGGTTGCGGGCCTTGGCCGTCTTCAGGTAGCCCCGGTGGGGCTCCAGCCAGTCGCGGCTGGGCGCCGCGTTCCCGCGGGTGAGGATCTCTACCGTCTGACCGCTGGTCAGGGGCCGATTGAGGGGCGCGATGCCGCCGTCGACCTTGGCCCCGCGGCAGCGGTTGCCGATCTCGGAGTGGATCGCGTAGGCGAAATCCAGCGCCGTGGCGCCCCGAGGCAACTCGATGACTTTGGCCTGGGGGGTGAGCACATAGATATGTGCCGGCTCGAACTCGGATTTGAAGCGTTCCACAAAGTCGCCGCCGTCCTCGCCCTCGTGCTTGAGCTCGAGCCAGTTGCGCATCAGCGTCATCCGGCGCTGAAAGGCCGCGTCCTGTTGTTTGCTCTCCTTGTAGGCCCAGTGGGCGGCTACCCCGAGCTCGGCATGGCGGTGCATGTCCCAGGTACGGATCTGTACCTCCAGGGGCCTGTCCGCGGGCCCGACCACGACCGTATGCAGTGACTGGTACAGATTGCCCTTGGGGGTGGCGATATAGTCGTCGAACTCCTTGGGGATGTGTTTCCAGAGCCCGTGTACGATCCCCAGCGCGGCATAGCAGGAGGCGACGTCCCGCACCAGGACGCGCACCGCCCGCAGGTCGAAGATCTGATCGAGCTCCACGTTCTTGCGCTGCATCTTGCGCCAGATGCTGTAGATATGCTTGGGTCGGCCGCTGATATCGGCATCGATGCCGGCCGCGGCGAACCGCTCCTCGAGGGCGGCGATTGCCGTAGCGACGAAGGATTCGCGTTCCGCGCGGCGACCGTCGAGCCGCCTGGCGATCCGTTTGTAGTCATCGGGCTCGAGAGACCGCATGGCCAGGTCCTCGAGCTCCCACTTGAGCTGCCACACCCCGAGCCGGTTGGCCAGGGGGGCATAGACCTGCCGCGTATCCTGGGCGATCTCGCGCCGGCGCTCGGCATCCAGGCCGGCCAAGCTGCGCATCAGATGCAGGCGTTCGGCCAGGACCACCAGCACTACCCGCACGTCCTTGGCGATGCCGAGCAGCAGGCGGCGCAGATTTTCCTCGTGCTCGCGGCGCTCCTTGGCGGCGATCACCGCATCCACATTGGCCAGCCGGTCGATGCGCGCCAGGTCCTCCAGCATGTCCGCGATACCGGGCCCGAACCGGACCGCCGGCGGCTCCCCGTCTTCCTCCAGGTGCCCATAGCAGCCATTGAGCAGGGTGGCGATCAGGGTATCGGCATCCATCCGCAGCCGCACCAGGATATCCGCGGTGCAGAGCAGATGGCGGACCTGGGTCTCGCCGGTATCCAGGTCCTGATTGCCGCGACAGCGCAGCAACAGGTCACAGGCCCGTGCGAGGCGCTCACGGTCCTCGGGCGGATAGTTTTCCGGTAGGGCCTCGAGCCAGTGCCGAACCGCCGCGGCATCGTCGCGCGGATCCTCGGGCAGGTTGTAGACGGGTTTGACCATCGGGTAGTGTTGTAGTTTTGTGATCTGTAATTTTAAATCCGCAGATTACGCAGATTCTCGCCGATGAAAAAATGCGGTAATCCGTGAAAATCGGCGTAATCTGCGG
>JAIZWN010000215.1 GCA_020443945.1 Candidatus Thiosymbion ectosymbiont of Robbea hypermnestra
ATGAGAATGCGATGGCGGTCGAGCTGCGATCGCGCAGGATTGCATTTCGTACCCAGGCACCCTTGAAGGTAACGTACCGTGGGGAACCGGTTGGGGAATACTTCGCGGATATGATCGTTGAGAATACTGTCATCTGTGAGTTCAAAGCGCTTGAAACGGTTCCGAGAGCGGCGGAAATTCAGTTGGTCAATGACTTGGTCGCAACGGGAATCGACAGCGGATTACTGGTCAATTTTGGACACAGTGTCACCGTGCGGCGAAAATTCAGAACCCACAAAAAATAATCCTGTTAATCCTGTACTATTGGTAGCAGGCACGATCGACCAGGAAGTGCTCATAGACTGACTTCAAAATTACAACACCACCCGCGCAAAGAGATCAACGACATGAATAACGATTGGATGACGGACACCGTAACCCAAGTATCCATCCTCAACGCCTTGCTTGCGCGCCGGTTTGACGGCTGCCTGCCGTGCAGGGAGCTCCTGAAGTACGGCGACTTCGGTACCGGCACCTATGACCGGATGGATGGGGAAATGATTCTCGTGGACGGCCGCCTGTACCAGGCTGGAGCCGACGGCAAAGTCCATACGCCCGACCCGGACAACAGCACACCCTTTGCGACCGTCTGTCGTTTCCGTGCGGACCACACATGGACCCTTAGTGAGTCCACCAATCTCGAAGCCCTCCGGAAAATGGTCGATGCAAAGGTATCGAATCGAAATGTCATGTGCGCCATTCGCGTGGAAGGCTCTTTTCCGTACATGAAGACACACGCCCTGCAGATACAAAGCGAGCCGTATCCGCCGACGGCGGAAGTCGTACATGCCTGCGTGCAGCATGAAATGAAGGATGTGTCCGGGACGCTTGTCGGCTTCCGGGGCACGCCATACCTCAGGGGAATTAATGACGTGGGGTATCACCTGCACTTTCTGTCGGATGATAAGACGCAGGGTGGCCATGTCCTGGAGTTTGTCATGGAACGGGGCGACTGCGCCGTCGACATCTGCGGCAACCACCATGTGATCCTGCCTGAAGATGGCGCCGTACTGGCCGGTATCGACATGAAAAGAGACTGGGTCACGGAGTTCCACGATGCACTCGAGGCCCTCTCCGAATAGTGGTGTTCTAACTTTGTTGTGTCCGGGGTTCAGTGTATATACCCAAAGACAACAAAGTGACGGCGCCACCGCTGACAGGTCGAGCCATTCTTCGTGGTTCGTGCG
>JAIZWN010000216.1 GCA_020443945.1 Candidatus Thiosymbion ectosymbiont of Robbea hypermnestra
GTACGTTACCTTCAAGGGTGCCTGGGTACGAAATGCAATCCTGCGCGATCGCAGCTCGACCGCCATCGCATTCTCATAAACCTTCTCCGGAAAACCAGAGCCGAGCCCGTTATGCACCGCATAGGCTGCCCCGATGATCTCCTCTGTCAACTCCCGTTCAACAAGCCCCATAACAGCACCCGAATTTCGCTGTTCTTAGTTAGTATATTACCCACCGTAAACAAATCCTGAAAATCTAAGAAAATCCTGTTAATCCTGTACGATTGGAAGAAAGCACGAACCACGAAGAATGGCTCGACCTGTCAGCGGTGGTGCCGTCACTTTGTTGTCCCTGGGTATATACGCTGAATCCCGGAAACAACAAAGTTAGAATGCTACCTTTCCGCGAATGTTCCGGGCCGCCTTCATTTCACCTTCTCGTAATCCACTTCTTCTACCCGTTTGAAGCCCTGTCCCTCATACTTGTCTATGGGAAAGGGGACCTCTTTTTCGTACAGGCTCGCGAAGCGCTGACGGAGCGGCCTCGTGTCGGCAGGGAAACCGAAGAACTTTTCAGGCGGCGTTTCGATCGCCCGCAACTCATACTCCTTGCTTCCCAACCCGATCAGCTCTGCGGTGTTGATCTGGGCTTCCTCGCTCATCCCTCCGTGGATCGGGGAGGCGACTTCGAGCTTTTTCATACCGGGATCAGCGACCCCGGCATCTTCGGCCCGTGACCCGAGAATCCCGTGTGCCTCCCGGACCTTGTCGAGGCATGCCTGGTCGATGGCCACCGGATCCTTGCCGGCGAGAACCCCGATGTGGGGAACCACGGGTGTGTCGGCAAAGCCCATGCAGTCACACATGGGAGAAACGTCAAGGGCCATGTTGATGTATCCCACCTTGTCCTTTCCTACCGCCTTCACGGTAGCCAGGCAGGCGTCGGCTATGGCCGGCTGACACATCTCCACCGGCTCCCTGGGAAAGTCGAAGACGCCACACCAGGTATTGACATCAATATGTCCCATGCAGCCGGTGCATTTCTCCCGCTCCCATTCAATGGTGTCGTCCTTGACGTGAAACAGGTTATAGGGGCAGCAGTTGTCGCACAGCTCCCATACCGGACACTCATTCTTGCCCAAGCACCGCTCGGGATGAAAATGCGTGGTGGCACCCAGTCCGTATTTCGGGTGACCGCCCATATGCACATTGTGCTTGCCTCTTTGCGATTGAGCACCGATACCGAGGTTTTTCAGGGCGCCGCCGACAACACCGAGGGGATGACCCTTGAAGTGCGTGAGTACGATCAGGACATCCGCATACGCGATGGCCTTGGCAATATAGGCCTCCTTCAAGATATAGCCTTCCGGTAGATCGATAATGACATCATCCGTCCCGCTCCAGCCATCGGCGACGATAAAGGGACAACCCAAGGTCGCCGAGGTGAAGCCATTCCTCTCCGCGGTCATCCGTACATCCAGCTCGGTCGCCCTGCTGCAATGGGGACCATAGGTCAGGGTGGTGGTCTCCGCGGCAAAGGGCCGCCCTCCCAGGTCTTTGATCCTATCCGCCAGCGCGCGTGCGTAAACGGGTCTCAAGTAGGCGGTGTTGTTCCACTCCCCGCAGTGGATCTTTATGGCGACCGTGTCACTCGGTTTGATCATTTCAGCAAACCCGGCGGCATCGAACGCCTCCAGCATACTCGCCACATAGCTCGTATTCGGAGAGGAGCTTCTGCTTCCCGCGTACCAAACTTCGGATGCCATAACCTATACCCGCCTATTGCCAACTTTCAGAGGCCATCGGAAAAGACAGTCTCTATCGGATCCCCTTGTGGCTTTGTGCCTTTGTGTGATGTTCTTCATTTCTCACACAAAGCCACGAAGACACAAAGAATTCTTCCGTTCTCGGTGCGGTTCGCGTCCACTCCCTGGCGCTGTCCTGCAAGACCTGCCACGCTCACCGCACCCTACGATTCCGGCTTCCAACCTCCCTGCCGGAATGACGGCCGACGGGCGCCTTACCCATGACCCACGATCCCTTTGTGGCTTGGCGTCTTTGTGTGAGAATTGAGAACGCCCCCTAGGCCCCTATCTCCAAGAATTCGGGCTCTACGCCGACGTGCCAGAGCTCGATGCGGTAGGCCTGGATGACGATGACACCATAGTTCGGATCATCCGGGCCCTGGAAGACGGCGCCGAGCCGGTCGCTCCAGAAGGCGTGCCGGGCTTCGCGGTCCGACCTGACCTGGGCGCGTCCCTGGATCTGGAGATACGGTCCCATGTCCGTCGGACCGGAGATACCACACGTCAGGTGGACCTCGGGGTTGTTCTGGATCTGAGCGATCTTGCGCGCATCGAGAAGCGAGGAACACCGGAACGTCAGGCCGTCCGAGGTCTCCACCATCACGTAGCGGACCCACGGCTTGCCGTCCTTCGTGACTGTGGCAAGGCCGGCCAGAAACGGGTCCTTGACGACATCCATAATGCGGTCTTTGAGGTCAGGCATGGTTGAATCTCCTTGCTGCATGAATAGGTGCACTTTCGTGCGTCACCAACGAGGCTTTGCCTCAGACCGACGAGTGCTCAGCTCGAGCTGCGTCGCAAAACCCCAATAGGACAGGATTTACAGGATTTTTGTCTCTGGCTCCCACGCTCCAGCGTGGGAGCAATTCCAGACGCTCCAGCGTCCTGAAATCCTGGCCGCTGGAGCGG
>JAIZWN010000217.1 GCA_020443945.1 Candidatus Thiosymbion ectosymbiont of Robbea hypermnestra
AGCGGTGGTGCCGTCACTTTGTTGTCTTTGGGTATATACACTGAATCCCGGAAACAACAAAGTTAGAACACTACCAATCCGCGGACAACCATGATGGTAAGGGTAGGTTTCTACGCCAAATCCCGGAAACCACAAATCCAAGACACCACCCGGGTTCTATCGTGAGGAGCTTAGCGCGCCGGATCTTCGCTTTCGGTCGTCGGCAGCCCGCCCTTGTGGGGGTGGATATCGGTTCTACGGCAATCAGGCTGGTCGAGCTGTCTCGGTCCACGGACGCCACTGCTTCCGGGGTTCACCTGGAAACCTACGCGCTCGAGCCCTTACCCCCGAACGCGGTGGTCGAGCGGAAGATCACCAGCGTTCAGACCGTCGGCGAGGCGATCGGGAAGGCGGTCGCCCGTTCCGGGACCAAGGCGAGACGCGCGGCCACCGCAGTGTCCGGCTCGGCGGTCATCACCAAGGTCATTTCCCTGCCGGCCGCCTTGAGCGACGCGGAAATGGAGGCCCAGATCCTGCTCGAATCGGATCGCTACATTCCGTATCCGCTCGAAGAGGTCAATCTGGATTTCGATGTCCTCGGCCCTGCCGACGCGGGGAGTCACCTGGTCGACGTGTTGCTCGCGGCATCGCGCCGGGAAAACGTGGACGACCGGGTTGCCGCCCTCGAGATCGGCGGCCTGACCGCCGCCGTGGTCGATGTCGAGGCCTGCGCCATGGCGTCCGCCTACACCCTGCTGCTTGCCGCGCACCACCAGGCCAGGGCGGAGCGGACTTTGGCGATCGCCGACATCGGCGCCGCCGCCATGACCCTGCATGTGCTGCATGAAGGTCGGACGATCTACAGCCGGGAGCAGAGCTTCGGTGGTCACCGACTCGTCGCGGAGGTACAGCGACGCTACCACATGGGCCACGACGAGGCGGTGCGGCGGGTGCTCGGGGGCGGCCTGCCGGACGGCTATGCCGCCGAGGTTCTGGGGCCCTTCCTGGAGGCGCTGGCGCAGCAGATCGGTCGCGCGCTTCAATTCTTCTACTCCACCAGCGCCGTCGACCGCGTGGGCCGGATCATCCTCGCCGGGGGGGTGGCCGGCATCCGGGGTATCGACAAGCTGGTGGCGGAGCGGCTCGCCATGACAACCGTCGTGGCCGATCCGTTTGCCCCCATGTCCCTGTCGTCCGGGATCGAGCCGGCGGCGTTGCACCGGGATGCGCCGGCAATGATGCCGGCGGTCGGCCTGGCGCTACGGGGATTCGACTAGATGGCGCGCATCAACCTGTTGCCGTGGCGCGAGCTCGAGAGAAGACGCCGCCGGCGGGGGCTTGTCGCCATGGTGGCGGCCGGGTTGGCGGCGACGCTGATTCTGGGTTCGGCGCTGCACCTGTCCCTGGAAGGGTCGATTTCCGATCAACGGAGCAGAAACCGGTTCCTGCGTCACGAGATCGGCCGGCTCGATGAGCAGATCCGCGAGCTCCAGGGCCTGGAGCGGACCGAGGAGAGATTGCTGGAGAGGATGCGGGTGATCCGGCGGCTCCAGCAAAGCCGCCCGGAGATGGTCCATCTCCTCGATGAACTGGCGACCAGGATCCCCGCGGGCGTCCATCTGACCATGATCGACCAGAGCGGGCGCACCGTCGTCCTGGAAGGTCGCGCCCGATCCGACGCGCTGGTTTCCGCGTTCATGCGCAACATCGAGGACTCCGAGTGGATCGGCAAGCCCTCGTTGATCTTCATCGAACATAAGGACGAGGCGGACCCGGCAGCGGGCCGTTTTCGACTGCGCTTCGAACAGCTTTCGGCGGCTACCCGCCACGGAGGCGCAACGCACGAGGCGGGTAGCCCACGGTAGGGTAGTGGGTAAATCCTGCGTGATGTTCAACGTTTTTTCTCACACAAAGCCGCAAAGACACGAAGAATTTTTCCCT
>JAIZWN010000218.1 GCA_020443945.1 Candidatus Thiosymbion ectosymbiont of Robbea hypermnestra
AGCGGTGGTGCCGTCACTTTGTTGTCTTTGGGTATATACACTGAATCCCGGAAACAACAAAGTTAGAACACTACCAAAGGCCGAATCGGGCGGGTCGGACGGGCCGGACCCGGCAGGGTGATTTCCGATATTTAAGCGATATACTGCACGCCTTTGTGGAAAATCCGTACCTGGAGTTACGCTATCTGGAGTTACGCTATGACGCGAACCGCGATCAAGAAAGTAGTGCTGGCCTATTCCGGCGGTCTGGATACCTCGGTGATTCTGACCTGGCTGCAGGAGCATTATGGCTGTGAGGTGGTTACCTTTACCGCCGATATTGGTCAGGGCGAGGAGCTCGAGCCCGCGCGGGCCAAGGCCCACGCCGCGGGGGTCCGGGAGGTCTATATCGAGGATCTGCGCGAGGAGTTCGCGCGTGAGTTTGTCTATCCTATGTTTCGCGCCAACGCGCTTTACGAGGGTGAGTATCTGCTCGGCACCTCGATCGCCCGCCCCCTGATCGCTAAACGCCTGGTGGAGATCGCCGATGAAACCGGCGCCGATGCCATCGCCCACGGCGCTACCGGCAAGGGCAACGATCAGGTCCGCTTCGAGCTCGGCGCCTATGCCCTCAAGCCGGATGTGAAGGTTATCGCACCCTGGCGGGAGTGGGATCTTTTATCCCGGGAGAGGCTGCTGGCCTACGCCGAGTCCCGCGGCATTCCCGTGGAGATGAAGCGCGCGGGGGCCAAGTCTCCCTATTCCATGGATGCCAATCTGCTGCATATTTCCTATGAGGGCAATGATCTGGAGGATCCCTGGAACGAGCCGTCCGCGGATATGTGGCGCTGGACCCGTTCCCCGGAGCAGGCCCCGGACCGGCCCGCTTCTCTCGAGCTGACCTTCGCGGGTGGGGATGTGGTGGCTCTCGACGGCGCGCCGATGACGCCCGCCGAGGTTCTCGCTACGCTCAACCGCATCGGCGGCGAGCACGGGATCGGCCGCGACGATATTGTGGAGAATCGTCAGGTGGGCATGAAATCCCGCGGCTGTTACGAGACCCCCGGCGGGACCATTCTGTTGAAGGCCCATCGGGCGATGGAGTCCCTGACCCTGGATCGGGAGGCGGCGCACTTGAAGGACGAGCTCATGCCCCGCTACGCCAAGCTGGTCTACAACGGTTATTGGTTCACGCCGGAACGCGAGATGCTCCAGGCCGCCATCGACCGCACCCAGCGGGTGGTCAACGGGCAGGTGCGCCTGAAGCTCTACAAGGGCAATGTCATGGTCGTCGGCCGCAAGTCCGAAACCGACAGTCTGTTCGATGCCTCCATCGCCACCTTCGACGAGGACGCCGGGGCCTACGATCAGGGCGACGCCACCGGCTTCATCCGGCTCAATGCCCTCCGGTTGCGGGTCGCGGGGCGACGGCGGGGGTGAGCTTGCGCGACCGGAGCCCTTCCCGACCCGCCGGGGCCACGCGCATCACCCTGGTCCGCCACGGCGAGACGGATTGGAACGCCCAGGGGCGCCTTCAGGGTCAGCTCCAGATCCCCTTGAACCGGCGGGGCAGGGCCCAGGCCGAGGCCCTGGCGACCCTGCTGCGGGATACCCGGATCGACGCCGTCTACAGCAGCGATTTGCTGCGCGCCCTGCAGACCGCCCGGACGATCGTGCGCCACCGGGGGCACGAGGTTCACGAGGACACACGCCTGCGCGAGTGGGACCTGGGGGTGTTGGTGGGTCTGTGTCGGGCCCAGGCGGAGCATGACCAACCCTACGCGGCCAGGATTCGCCGCGAGTATCGGGTGGACGAGCCTATCCCCGGCGGCGAGAGTATCCGCCAGAGGTACGAGCGGGTCATCGCGGCCGTCGGGGAAATCGCCGCCCGCCACCGGCGGGAGGACATCCTGGTGGTGAGCCACGGCGGTCCCCTGGGGGATTGCTACCGCCGCACGGTGGGTAAGGACATCCGGGAACGCATGCGGATCGATCTGCGCAACGCCACGGTCAACCAGGTCCTCATCGACGGGAACGACTGGAACCTGGTGTTCTGGGCCCGGACCGACCATCTTGCCGACGTCGGCTCACGACCCAACTGGGGGGGTCACAGATAGGTTGCCGCCGGCTACCGCTATTCATTCTGATCGACGGGAGGCACCCCTGTGAAATTCAGCGAGATGAAAGGCCGTTTTTTCGGCGCAATCCTGGTGTTGGGTCTGGCCGGTGGCTTGAGTGGTATCACATTGGCCCGGGACACCCAGGATTGTCGGGCCTTGCGCGATCATGTCATGGACGGGGCCTATGTGACCTCGGCGCGGGTCATGACATCGGACGCCTTGGTGGAGTATTGCGAGGTACGCGCCACCGCCCGGCCGGCCATCTCCATCGAGGTCCGTCTGCCGCTCGAGGCATGGAACGGCAAGTTCTACCAGGTCGGCTGCGGCGGTTTTTGCGGCGACCTGGGGCGCGCGGATCGGAAAAAACGCTTCGTCAACGCGATGGGGCCGGGCCTGGAAAAGGGATATGCCACGGCCACCTCCGACGGCGGTCACCATGGCCTCGGCATCACGGACGCCAGTTGGGCCTATAACAACCCGCCGGCGGAGCGGGATTGGGGGTGGCGCGCCATCGGTGAGACCAATCGCGTCGCCCTATCGTTGCTGGATGCCTTCTATGACAAGAAACCGGAAAACAGCTATTTCCAAGGCTGCTCCACCGGAGGCCGCCTGGCCGCGATGGCGGCGTTGAAATACCCGCGGATGTTCAATGGCATCATCGCCGGGGCGCCGGCGATAGACACGGCCGGCCTGGTTGCCATCAAGATGTCCTGGCTCGTGCAGGCCAACACGGATCACAACGGCGAGACCATTTTGCGGCCAGGCAAGGACGGGCTGATCGGCGCCGAGGTCATGAGGCAGTGTGATGCCGAGGACGGGGCCCGGGATGGCACCATCGCGGACCCGCGCCGATGCGCCGTCGATCTGTCCGTGCTGAAATGTCGGGCCGGTCAACAGGACGAGACCTGCTTGACCGATGCCGAGCTGACCGTCATCGCGAAATGGCGCCAGGGTCCAAGGAACAAGGCCGGTGAGCAGCTCTATCCCGGTGGCGTACCGGAGGGTTCGGAAAGATTCTGGTGGTTGTGGCTGACCGGCAAGCCGGGCGAAGGCAGTAGTCTGATCCCGCGTTTCGCCAAAGACTTCGGGGCCTATATGGCATTCGAGGACGACCCGGGACCGAGCTATTCCCCGCTGGATTTCGATTTCGAGCAAGACCCGCAACGCCTCGCGGCCATGGCCGAAATCTACAATGCGGACCGACCGGACCTGACGGAATTCATAGCAGCCGGCGGCAAGATGATCGTCTGGCACGGCTGGGCGGATACCATCGTGACGCCCTATAAAACGGTCGATTGGTATGCAAAGCTGGCCGCGAATACGGGGGGCGAGGCGGTGCTCAGGAAAAACATCCGGCTCTTCATGATCCCCGGCATGGGCCATTGCGGCGTGCTGCCCGATGCCAATGGCGTCGACGAGAA
The DNA here is from genome assembly GCA_020443945.1 of Candidatus Thiosymbion ectosymbiont of Robbea hypermnestra. Classification (GTDB taxonomy): domain Bacteria; phylum Pseudomonadota; class Gammaproteobacteria; order Chromatiales; family Chromatiaceae; genus Thiosymbion; species Thiosymbion ectosymbiont_B. Next base: position 3,521 of record JAIZWN010000218.1, read on the forward strand.
GAGCCTGAATGTCCTGGAGGCCCTCGAAAACTGGGTCGAGAAGGGAACAGCCCCGCGAACCATCCTGAAACCCGAGGCCGGGCATCGCCCCATGTGAACCACATCGAATAGGGGGTGCATGCGTCGACCCCAAGGCTTCGAGAGGCCCAGGCTTACGCTCCCTCCGGGAGAGGGTCGGGGAGAGGGGGAGCAACAAGCGGTCTCCCTTTCCAGTCCAGAATCCACAAAGAATTCCAGCAAAATAAGGTGAAAAGGGGTGCCAGGCCCCGCAAGCGGGAGTAGGGTGGTAAACTCCGATCCCTGCTTTTCCTTGGCTCCGACCCTGGGGATACCATGGAACGAGAGGCCCCCACCCGACTCAGCTATCCGATGCCCGACGGGTCTGCCCGCGCCGCCGCCCTGACCGCGGTCGAGGCGGTGGAGTGCCGGCCCGCGCCGGTGGTCGCCTACGAGTCCGGCGGTTCGGTAGCAATCATTGGGCCGGAATCGGCCGTCCTGCGCGCGGCGGACTCCCTGGGCGATAACCTGGACTGCACGCTGGTGATCACGGAGCCCACCGGCCCTGACCGGCCCGCCGAGGGTAAACCCAAGGGCCGGGAACCGATCCATGCCTCCGTGGATCACATCCGGGGGTATCTGGGGCGGTTCGAGGTCCTGCTGGCGGGCCCGGACGGGCCCGTGGGTCTCGGCGCGGTCACGGCGGGCGGGCGACCCTGGGTCGACCTGGTGCTGGATCTGACCACGCCCGGTTTGATCTCCTGTGCGTTGCCGCCGGTCGGATACTACGCCCCGGCCGGGGATCCCGCCGCATTGGCGCAGGCCCTGGCGGAAATCCCCGGGCTGGTGGGGCGCTTCGAAAAACCCAAGTTCTTCGACTACAACCCCGCGCTCTGCGCCCATGGGCGCAGTGGCATCCGGGCCTGCACCCGCTGCATCGACACCTGCCCCGCCGGCGCCATCGACTCGCTCGGTGAGCGGGTGGAGATCGACTCCAATCTGTGCCAGGGCGCGGGAAGCTGCGCCACGGCCTGCCCCACCGGCGCCATCACCTACGCCTACCCCCGACTCGCGGACACCCTGGAGCGACTGCGGGCCGCCCTGGGGGCCTATCGGGAGGCCGGAGGCAACCGGCCGGTGATCCTGTTCCATGACGCCGCGGCGGGGCAGGAGACGCTGACCCGCCTCGCGCCACGCCTGCCCGAAGCCGCGATCCCCCTCCGGCTCGAAGAAATCGGCAGCGTGGGGATGGATGTCTGGCTGGCGGCAATCGCCTATGGCGCCGCTCGGGTGCTGCTGCTCGTGCCGCCCACTGCCCCGTCGTCGGTGGTGGCCGAGCTGGAGACGCAGCTCTTGGTTGCCGGGGAGCTCCTGGCTGGCATGGGCTACCCGCGCGGGACCCTGCGGCTGTCGCGGGAGACCCGGGACGATCGGATCATCAGTGAGCTTGCCGCGCCCGAGGCCGGATGCCTGCCCCCCCGACCCGCCGGGTTCGCGGGCCTGAACGAGAAACGCACGGTGATCCGGCTGGCGGTGGATCACCTGTTCCGGGAGGCCCCCGCGCCGCGCCCTTTGGTCTCCCTGCCGACGGGCGCGCCCTTCGGGGACATCCTGCTCGACGAGGCGCGCTGCACCCTGTGCATGGCCTGCGTCTCCCAGTGTCCAGGCCGGGCGCTGTCGGCCGGCGACGAGCGGCCGGAACTCGGGTTCGTGGAGGAGAACTGCATACAGTGCGCCCTGTGCGCCCGCAGCTGTCCCGAAAACGCCATCGCCCCCACCCCACGCTATCTGTACGACCGGGAGGCCAGACGCCGCCGGCGGCTCCTCAAGTCGGAGGAACCCTTGCGTTGTGCCCGGTGCGGCGCGGCCTTCGCCACCCGCGGCATGATCGAGCGGATGACCACGCGCCTGGCCGGCCATGCGCTGTTCCGGGGGGCGGCGCGGTCACGCCTGGCGCTATGCGCCGAGTGTCGGGTCAAAGCGATCCTCGAGGCCGAGCAAGAGCAAGCCGCGGGCGATGGGCAAACGCCGGGGGAGCGGACATGAGCGCCGCGGGTGGACCGGTGTTGTCCCCGGAGGAACGAGCGCGGGCGGAGCTCTATCGCCTGCTCGCGGCCCTGTTGGCCGGTCCGCCGGGGGAAGAACCGATGGACCTGCTGCGGGGAATCGTGCCGGAGGGGCCGCTGGCGGAGGTCTGGGAGGCATTGCGCGCGGCGGCGGAAGGGACCGACCCCGACCGACTCGCGGCCGAATACCACGCGCTCTTCATCGGCCTCGGGCGGGGCGAGCTGGTCCCTTACGGCTCCTGGTACCGGGCCCGGTTCCTGATGGAAAGGCCGTTGGCGACCCTGCGTTCGGACCTCGCGCGGCTGGGCTTCGCGCGTCGCGACAAAACCCGTGAGCCGGAGGACCACGCAGCCGCCCTGTGCGAAGTAATGGGAATGATGATTGCGGAATCCGGTCTATCCTTTACGGAATCCAAGGTATTTTTCGAGACCCACGTCGGCTCCTGGCTGGGAGACTTCTTCGCGGACCTGGAACGGGCGGAAGCGGCGCGTTTCTACCGGGCGGTGGGCCGGTTGGGTAGAGAGTTCATCGCCATCGAGCAAACCTATTACGCCATGCCAACATGATGAGATGAATCGACACGAATGCGGTTCAAAAAAGGATAATCTCCTTATTCCCTTCTACTCACATAATTCGTAAGAGAATCGAAAAAACCATCAAATGGGTCAGCGATGAACACCAGAAAACTCATCAGCTTCGACTGGGCGCTGAAACGCCTGCTGCGCAGCAAGGCCAACCACGAGGTCCT
>JAIZWN010000219.1 GCA_020443945.1 Candidatus Thiosymbion ectosymbiont of Robbea hypermnestra
TCCAGGTCGGCCCCGGTCCTACCAGGCTGGCTACGGCCGAAAGCCCCTCGCCCCTGGCGGGAGAGGGGCGGCAGGGAGAGGGGGAATCAATGACTTCACTTCGATACGGTTAAGGTCCTTTCTTAACAGCCGACATGCAGCCACAACAACTGATCGCCTTTATCGGTAACCACTGGATCCTCTTCACGGCCCTGGCGGTGATTATCGCCCTCCTGGTTCACAACCTGGTCGTCAGTGGGAAGGGCTCGGTGGACCCGGCCGGGGCCACGGAGCTCATCAATCGCAAGGACGCCCTGGTGCTGGACGTGCGGCCGGCGGCCGATTTCGCCCAGGGGCATATCGTCAACGCGCGCAACATCCCCCTGAACGGGTTCGCGAAACAGACCGGGAGCCTGCACAAGCACAAGGACAGGCCCATCCTGGTCGCCTGCCGCTCGGGCTCCCAATCCTCCATAGCCTGCCGGCAGCTGCGTAAGGAGGGCTTCGGGGAGGTATACAACCTGCGCGGCGGCGTCCTGGCCTGGCAGAGCGCCGATCTGCCCCTGTCCAGGAAAAAGGGCTGACGCTGAGGACCCGAACAAGCCACCGGACTCCCTTCCAACCGCAACCGGATGATCGCCGATGACCGAGCACGAGCAGCAAGATGAAAGGCAATTCGCCGTCCATCGCATCTATACTAAGGACCTCTCCTACGAAGCGCCGAATGTCCCCGAGCTCTTCCGTCAGGACGGGCAGTCCAAGCATAAGATCGACCTGAATACCAGCGCCGACAAGATCGACGACGAGACCTTCGAGGTCATTCTGTCGGTGACCGTGACGACCCAGGTCGCCGACAAGACGGCCTGGCTCGTGGAGGTCCAGCTGGCGGGTCTGTTCGGGGTGCGGGGATTCCCCGAGAAGGAGCTCCCCCATCTGCTCGGGGCCTATTGTCCCAATCTGCTGTTTCCCTATGTCGGGGAGGTCGTCTCCAACCTGGTGACCCGGGGGGGCTTCCCACCCTTCATGCTGCAACCGGTCAATTTCGATGCCCTGTTCGCCCAGCATCGGCAGCAAATGGCCGAGCGCGCCGAGCGCACCGAGGGCGATACTGGTCCGACCCCGCATTGAGCCGAACCGCCGCCTCCCCGTTCGCCGTCCTGGGCGCCGGTTCCTGGGGCACAGCGCTCGCCTTGTTGCTGTGTCGCAACGGCTATCGCGTGCGGCTCTGGGACCACTCGCCGGCGCTGATTTCGGCCCTGGTCCGGGACGGGGAAAATCGCCGTTTTTTGCCCGGATTCCCCCTGCCGCCGACACTGGAGCCCGTCGCGGAGCTCGCCGCGGCCCTGGCGGGCGTCGGCGCGTTGCTCATCGTCGTGCCCAGCCACGCCTTCGCCGCCGTCCTGCGCCGGCTCCCCGAGCGGCTGCCGGATGGGCTCGGCATCGCCTGGGCCACCAAGGGGTTCGAGCCCGACACCGGCCGTCTTCTGCACCAGGTCGCGGAAGACATCCTCGGGCCCCGGGCGCTGGCCATCGTCTCCGGTCCCAGCTTCGCGAACGAGGTAGCCAGGGGGTTGCCCACGGCGGTCACCGTGGCCTCCCGGAGCCCGGAGCACGCCCGGCGGGTGGCCAGCTATCTGCACGGCGACCGCTTCCGGGCCTATACCAGTGACGACCTGATCGGCGTCCAGGTGGGCGGCGCGGCCAAGAATGTACTGGCAATCGCCGTGGGAATCGCCGACGGTCTCGGTTTCGGGGCCAACACCCGGTCGGCCCTGATCACGCGCGGGCTGGTGGAGCTGATACGACTCGGCACCGGGCTGGGCGGCAGGCGGGAAACCTTCATGGGACTCACCGGGCTCGGGGATCTGGTGCTCACCTGCACGGACGACCAGTCCCGCAACCGCCGCCTGGGCCTCGCCCTGGCGCGGGGGCTGGGGGTCGAGGAGGCCAGGCGCGAGATCGGCCAGGAGGTGGAAGGCGTCATCACCACGGGCGCCGTCATAGCCATCGCCCGGCGCCTGGGGGTGGAGACGCCTATTTGTCGACAGGTGTTCGGCGTGCTCTACGAGGACCTCACGCCGGAACAGGCGACCCGCAACCTCCTGATGCGCGACAGCAAGGCCGAATCAATCGGCTAGGGAACGTTCTCAATTCTCACACGAGGCGTGACCAACCGCACTGAAGAACCACGGATAAACACGAATTGTGATCTGTGTTGATCCGTGTCTGTCTCCGTGGTTCAAAGAATTTGCGATTCCCGCCCAACAAAAGACAGAACTGTTTTTGTGCAGCGCACCAACTTGACTCATTTGTAAAGATGCAGGTTCCTCAAGGAATCCTAGGGGGCGTTCTCAATTCTCACACAAAGACACCAAGCCACAAAGGGATCGTGGGTCATGGGTAAGGCGCCCGTT
>JAIZWN010000220.1 GCA_020443945.1 Candidatus Thiosymbion ectosymbiont of Robbea hypermnestra
CACCAAGCCACGAAGAATGCTGCCGTGGTCTCGGACGGCTCTTGGCGTTGCCGGTGCCACCGCACCGTCATTCCGGGTGGGACCCCGAAATCCAGTTGCCAGGGACGGCGACCCGAGGCCTCCCATCGAGAGCCGTGTGGTTCCGGGCCTCTGCGGAGAGGGTGCAAAAGTAGGTTTGCCATCATTGTCTATCCGGTCGAGCAGCAACGGACCAGCCCCGTGGCTATCTTCGGTGAGGGCAATCGGATAGATCCTTGATGTAACCCCACCGTTTAAATTGAGGTTGAAGTTCGGGGTCATCCTTGAATACCTGGAAATAGATATACTCGGGCGCCAAATCCGCGCCATTCGGCCAGACGATCGTTTCCAGTTCTCTGTCAACCGTAAGAGCGGAAAATATCGAACAATTCCTTAACGGCTCGAACATCGGGCCTTCTAACGCGTCGGACAAATCCGCGATACCCTTCCGGCCATTATTGAAGGACACCTCCACTTTATAACCTTCGACATACCTGGCATTCGTAATATGAAGGAACATGGTTATTACTCCAGTGGCTCTATTGGCTTCAGTGCCTCTTCCTTCCGGCAAAGCTTCCAATCCTCGAGCAACTCATCCTTTCCGAGAAATCTACTTATTATCGGCATTTATCTTTTCTTTACGTTTGTGGTCTAGCGGCTTGGCTCAGACTCAATGCCACATGATACCGAATTTGCGGGTTGTCGAGAAGGCTAGTGTGGCATTAGGTTGCTTGCAGCCAATTGTTAGTCTCAAGATCGATTGACAACATCCCGATAGAGTTCCTTTATTCGTTTCGGTAGATGGATGTATTTGGATAACTCTTCAACTAGCTCAGGCTTATAATCGAACTACCGGAAACAACCAAGTTAGAACATTACCGGGCGTGGGAGCAAGTCCGAACGCTCCAGCGTCCTGAAACCTTGGCTGCTGGGGCGGCCACCAGGGCGTTCCTGCCCGCTGGAGCCTGGGAACGAGCGGCGGTGTCCGGGAATGGCGAACCGATGGCCTCCCAAGGGGGTGGTTTCTTATGGGAAATGAGCGCCGGTACCGGGAGAGGACATCGGCGGTCCCATTATCCGGCGTCGCGCAGTCGCGGGTCGAAGGCGTCGCGCACTACGTCCGCGAACAGGTTGGCGAACAGGACGAGGGTGAACATGAAGAGGAAGGCCGCGGCCAGGGACCACCAGACTACGGGCTCGCGCGCCAACTCCAGGCGCGCGCTGTTGATCATGTTGCCCCAGCTGTTCATGGTGGGGTCGACGCCGATGTTGATGTAGGAGAGCACGGCCTCGGCCAGGACCAGGCCGCTGAAATCCAGCACCAGGGTGATGAGCACGATGTGCAGGACATTGGGCAGGATGTGGCGGCCGATGACGGTGGCGTGGCCGACGCCCAGGGCGGTCGCCGCCTGCACATAGTCGATCTCGCGCAGCTTGAGGGATTCCCCGCGCAGCAGCCGGCACAGGCCGGTCCAACTGGTTACGCCCAGGATCAGGCACAGGAACAACAACCGCAGGTCCGCCCGTTCTACCAGGCTGGCGAAGTCGGCCTCGTGATTGCTCATGTGGATCTGGAGCATGAGGATGGCGGCGGCGATCAGGAGCACGCCGGGGATCGAGCTGAGGGTGGTGTAGAGGTATTGGATGATGTCGTCCGCCAAGCCCCGGAAGTAGCCGGCCATGATGCCGAGCAGGACGGCGGCGGGCAGCATGACCAGGGTGGTGAGGGTGCCGATGACGAGCCCGGTGCGCACGCCCTTGAGACCCTGGTAGAAGACATCCTCCCCCACCTTGTCGGTGCCCAGGATGTGGTATTTGCCCGCCAGCTCCCCGGCGACGCAGCCCAGCACCAGCAGGATGCCCAGGGTGAGCAGGACCGCCCGCCAGGGGACCTGGGTGCGGCCCGCGCGCAGCCGCGTCCAGGCCTGACGCCAGCTCTCACCCGTCCGCCGCGCCCGGAGCCAAAGCAAGGCCCCGACCACCAGGAGCCAACCGAGCAGGCCCTGGAGCAGACCCCGCAGGGTGTGCCAGGCGATGTCGGGCAGTCGGTCCCGGTCCGGGTCGGTCAGATGGCTACCGCCCCAACGCAGGCGCGGATAGTTCCGGACCACTCGGCCGTCGGCCAGCTCCCGGCGCTCCCGGGTGTAGAGGTGGGTGGCAAAGGGCGCGGAGTAGGTCTTTTCCTGGCGTTCCCGCAGGGGCGTGAGCCACCAATCCAGGAGGCTGAGGATCTCCGGCGAGTACAGGACTTCACCCGACCCGGCCGGGTCCGAAGTCTCCTCCCGCGGATGGAAATGCACGCTGTCCAGCAGGCCGATGGCGACATAGAAGCCGAGGACGACCAGGGCCGACACCCCGACCCGGCTGCGCCCGACCCGCCGCCAGGGCGCGCGCAGGTGCTCGTGGCGGGAGGCGTGGACGGCGAATCCCGCTACCAGGAGCAGCAGCAGGTAGATCAGGGCATCGGTGAGCAGAATAACCGGCAACTTGGTATTCCCATGGGGATTTGCGTCATTCGCATGATTATCGCAATTGTCGTAGCTCCGCAATCAGTCTGTCTTTCTCCTCCAATGCCTTGTCCTTCTCCTCCAGGGCTTGGCCCATGCCCGCAATGTGCTGGTCCTTCTCCTTCAGGGCCTGGCCCATGCCCGCGATGTGCTGGTCCTTCTCTTCCAGGGCTTGGCCCATGCCCGCAATGCGCCGTTCCATATCCTCCAGCTCCACCAGGATCTCATCCTCCACGTCCATGGTCTGTCTGATCTTCGGCTCGGTGATGGCCCGATTCAACCAGCGGATGACCTTGCGATGTTCTTCCGGATAGGCCGCCTCATCGATGTCCAGGATATGCTCGTCACTCGCGATCTTTCGGTGCTGGTCGAAAACGGCCAGGAGCCGTTCCGCCGCCGTTTTGTATTCCGGACCCAGATAGGGAATCTGGATTACATAGCTGTCGTGGGTAAGGCTCTCGATGAATTCCTCCCGCGCGGCGATGGCCTGCCCGGTGGCGGCGTCATAGTAGTTTCTGAGTACCTTGATGACCGGTACATGTACATGCTCCAGCTGATACCCCAGGAAATAGAGGCTGATGATGGGGATGGCCTGTTGCACCTTGCTGCCTGGTTCGAGCGTGAAGCCCTGCTTGTAGTGTTCCCCGAGATAACGGCGAAAGCGCATGATGTCGGCGGCGAACTTGGCCTTCTGGATTTCGATGACGACCTGTTTGACCGTGCCGTCCCGGGTCTTGATCCGGGCGGAAAAATCCAGCCGATACACGGTGAATGAGCCCTTTTCCAACGCCGTGGCCGTTTCCTGGGGAAGCAAATCCAGAGCAATGATCTCCTCGTCCAGGATGGTCGAGAGGATCAGGATGGCGATCTCGTTATTCTGCAAGAGATACTTGAAGACGACATCGTAGATTGGATTGGCAATTCGCATGGATTGTCACCTCCGCTCCGGCGTGGGAACCAATTCGGACGTTCCAGCGTCATGCAACCTTGTCCGCTGGAGCGGCCACCATTGCGTTTCCACGCTGGGTTATCCGCAGATTACGCCGATTTTCACAGATTATGGCATCTTTCATCGGCGGAAATCTGCGCAATCTGTGGATTCAAAACGTCTCTGGCTCCCATGCTCCAGCGGGTTGTGTTGTAATTTTGTTGTCCCTGGGTATATACGCCGTATCCTGGACACAACCAAAACAAGTTACGGTTTTGTCGGCACGCGCGTCGCAATCTGCTAATAGGACAGGATTAACAGGATTTTCAGGATTAACAGGATTATTTTTTGTGGGTTCTGAACGTTCGCCGCACGGTGACACTGTTTCCAAACTCGCCACCAAAGATTCGTCCGGTCGGGACGATTCCAACCCCCTCTCCCTGCCACCCCTCTCCCGCCAGGGGAGAGGGGCTTTTGGCCGGAGCCAGCCTTGAGGAAATGGGGTCATGAGGAAATGGGGTCAGGTCTTGACCCGTGACCCTTGAGTCGGGCAAAGCCCGTAGATACTCTGTTCCCCTGCAAGTCCGATGTGCCTCCCGTCCATAAGCAGAATGAATCAGGACGCCGCTT
>JAIZWN010000221.1 GCA_020443945.1 Candidatus Thiosymbion ectosymbiont of Robbea hypermnestra
TCTCATCAGCAATTTACATGGCAACCTCCTTTCAGGTTGCTAGACTGACCAGGCTTTGCCTGGCGCACCAAAGCCACGAAGACACGAAGAATTTTTCATTTTTAAATCAATGTGTTAGTTTTTAGACAGCCCCTAAATTCGTGAAGCTCGGCCGTGCCATGTCCAACGCCAATCCCATCGTTGCCGCCGTCCAGATGACGACCGGACCCGAGGTCGACGCCAATCTGCGGGAGGCGCAACGCCTGGTCCGCGAGGCCGCGGACGCCGGCGCCGCTTTGGTGGTACTGCCCGAGAACTTCGCCTTTATGGGCAGGCAAATGCAGAACCTACTCCCGCTGGGCGAACGGGACGGCGACGGGCGGTTGCAGTCGTTCCTCTCCGAGACCGCCGCGCGGTACGGGACCTGGATCGTCGGCGGCACCATTCCCCTGGTTGCCGAGGCGACCGGTCGGGTCCGCGCGGCCTGCCTGGTCTTCGACGAGCGCGGGGAACGGGTCGCCCGTTATGACAAGATCCATCTGTTCGATGTCGAGATTCCCGGCACCGACGAGCGGTACACGGAATCCTCCATCATCGAACCCGGGGAGGACGTCATTGTCCTCGACAGCCCCTGCGGTCGGCTCGGCGTTGCCATCTGCTATGATCTACGCTTTCCTGAGCTGTTCCGGCACATGCTCGCTGCCGGGGTGGAGGTGCTGGCCATACCCGCCGCCTTCACGGCCGTTACCGGCGAGGCCCATTGGGAGACCCTGATTCGGGCGCGGGCCATCGAGAACCTGGTCTACGTGGTCGCCGCCGCTCAGTGGGGTCATCATCCCAATGGCCGCGAGACCCATGGTCACAGCATGATCGTCGATCCCTGGGGCGCGGTGCTTGCCCGGATGCCCCAGAGTACGGGCGTTATCCATTGCCCGTTGGACAGGGACCTTCAGGCCTCCGTGCGGCGTAATTTTCCGGCCCTCGAGCACCGCCGTTTGCAATGCCGGTGAAGATGACATGATCCTTCCGTCCACGGATTACGCAGATTCTCACACAATGCCATTAAGTTAAGCCTCAAGACCCCTCTCCCCGCGAGGGTGTCACAACAGCCCCTCTCCCACTGGGAGAGGGGTTGGGGAGAGGGAATCGAAGGGGTA
>JAIZWN010000222.1 GCA_020443945.1 Candidatus Thiosymbion ectosymbiont of Robbea hypermnestra
CCAAGGCGGTGAGTGCGCGCGCCAAGACGCCCAAAAAGAGCTCGACATAATCGTGGGCATGCCCGGCGCTCATCTCACACTATGGACTGAAAGTCCATAGAATGGCGGGCTAAAGCCCTTTGCGACTGAAAGTCACTAATCTAAGGTGTCGCTACGCGACGTTCTTAATTTTTAAAGAGCTTTCCTTCGGAAAGACATTACTAAAAGTCTTGCACTAAAGTGCATAGTTTTTACTAACGTATTGGGACAATAAAAACTGAAGTGCCGCCGGTCACCCCGGAGAAATAGGCGGGTTAGCCATTGCTTGCCTTAATATTGTATTGTTCGACCAGCACAGACGCGGTAGCCATAGGGATCAAGGACTAGATGGCAGTTCGCCGTAGTTGTTCGCTGGGAGAGACCAAGGCAGCAAGTCGTCCGTAGATCTTAACTCATTGTTTTTGAATGTATTGACGGAGATATTCATGTAATTTGGAAAAGAAGCAATCGTCGTGGTATATAAGGCGTTCCGCCGTACTTAAACACGGCGACTCGCCGTCTACTACCTGTTAGCTTTATAAAAAACCGAATTGCCGGCAACTGGCCGGATAAAAAACGCACTTAAATGCAAGTGCATAACCCAAAGAAGGAGATGATGATGAGTGATAATGATATGCCGGTAGAAAATACCGTTGACAATAGCCGTAGGGGCTTCCTGAAAACCAACGTCGCAATTGCTGCTTCATTGGTGTCTGTAAATGCGGTAGCCGCATCAAGTAACAATGTCGAGGAAAAAAAAACTTTCTATTTCAGACATTGCGCTGCCGAAGGAAGATGTTGAAGTTACAGTTGAAATCTCTTGGGTGCCAAGTGGAGACCCTGTTGAGGGAGCCAGAGTGTTTGATCATTTACCTAACCTTTTACTGGGTCGTACCGGCAAAGACGGTAAGTTCACGACAAAAGTTGCCAACGGAACGGTACTGCGTCTTGTAGAGCCGAAATATGGTCTTCAACAAGCATTAAGGGTTGTGCAAGGTGAATTACATGCTCAAAATGATATTCGTATTGCTCGTGTAGGTGAAGGCTGGACATTATAGGATTTCAAAAGAAGGGGGGCAATTTGCCCCCCTTTGCGTGATACATATGCATAAATATTTCGGGTAGTGCTGTGATCTATAGGATGATAGGACAGGCAAAGCCTAGCGTGGTCTCGCGCCCCATCCTACAGATT
>JAIZWN010000223.1 GCA_020443945.1 Candidatus Thiosymbion ectosymbiont of Robbea hypermnestra
GGTTCCGGGCCGCCGCGCAGAGGGTGCAAAAGTTGGACCTCACAGGTTCCGGTGGCTGGCCATCCCTGGCACCGGCAGGTTCCGGCAATCCCTGCCGGAATGACGGCCAACGGGCGCTTTACCCATGACCCACGATCCCTTTGTGGCTTGGTGTCTTTGTGTGAGAATTGAGAACGCCCCCTAGTGATTCCACTTGGCTTGCAGCCGGTCTCTGTTCATCAGCAGCCATTGGGTTGCGATGATGGCGATGGAGGTGTCGATTCTTCCGGAATAGAGCTCTCTTTTTGCCTGCTCGGTATCGAGCACGATGACCCGGGTATCTTCGCCTTCCTCGCTCAGCCCGTGAATCCCCCCGGCCGATGCCGCGTCGACGCGCCCGCAGAAGAGCCGCACCCTGTCCGCCGCGGTGCCTGGGCTGACATGGTAGGCCCCGATCGGCTCCAGGTCCGAAATCCGGCATCCCGCCTCTTCCATCGCCTCCCGACGCACGAGCTCGCGCGCATCCTCGCCAGGCTTCAGGATGCCGCCCACCGGCTCCAGGGTCCAGGCCCCGTGTCCGTGTTCTAGCGCGCCGATGCGAAACTGTTCTATCATGACGAGTTGGTCACGCCCCGCATCGTACAGGATAGCCGCGGCCGAGTTCAGGTATTCCAGGCGTTCGCGTGCGATGATCGGGCTCCAACCGCCGGCGAAGAGACTATGCCGGAGCCGGTAGCGGGCCAATCTCAAAAAACCGCTGAAACAGCGTTCTCGCGCAAGGATTTCCAGTGCGTACCTCATGTGTATTGCATTTTATGGTTTCGTCTCTATAATGACCTTCTATCGCTATCCAACACACTAGAAAAGGCTGGGAAACCTATGAATCGCCGACATTTTCTAGGGCTTGCTTTATCCTCCGCCGCCATGCCGGCCCTCGCCAGGGGAGGCGGGTTGCAGCAGCCGCGCATCCTTTCTTTTCACCATCTCCACACGGAGGAACGGCTCCGGGTCGCCTATCGTACCGGCAGCTTCTATCAGCACGATGAGCTGCAGAAGCTGAACAACTTTATGCGCGATTTCCGAACCGGCGAGGTTATCAATCTGGACGCCAGGTTGTTCGACCTGCTCTATGATATCTATCGCAACCTCGGCCGCCCGAGTGGGCCCATCGAGATCCTCAGCGCGTATCGCTCGCCGCGGACCAACGCCAAATTGCGCAAGACCTCCCGACGGGTCGCCCGCAACAGCCTGCACATGCAGGGCAAGGCCCTGGATATCCGCTTTTCCGGCGTATCCGCCAGGGGGGTACGCAATTCCGCCCGCACCTTGAACCGGGGCGGCGTCGGTTTCTACTCCAGCTCCAATTTCGTGCACATCGATACCGGTCCGGCCCGATACTGGACGTCTTGACGGGGCCGAGGCCATCCGCGGCAATCCGGGTCCGATTCGCCGGGTTGGTGTCGGGTGCCTGTTTGACCGCATGCAATAGTCTCATGGTTTCCGCCATGTGGCACGGCCCCTAATACACCATTTCACTTTCTATTGCAGGTAACTCGCGTAGGATGCGGGGCAAATGAAACGAACCGCATTGATGTGAATCGCACGCAATCGATGCGGTTTGCTGCGCTCACCGCCCATCCTGCGGGGGTTACCCGGTTGCGGGGAGTGGTTTTCATGTGCAGAATATTCTGAAATGGGGTACTAGGCTGCTTCCATGGCGCCGGCTTCCCGCTTCGTTCATCTGCACCTGCATTCGGAGTATTCGCTGGTCGATGGCTTGGTGCGCATCAAGCCTCTGGTGGAGGCGACGGTGGTCAAGGGGATGCCCGCCGTCGCCGTCACCGATCAGTGCAATCTGTTTTGCCTGGTGCGCTTCTATCAGGCCGCCCTGGCGGCCGGCGTCAAGCCCATTGCCGGCACGGATCTGTGGGTCCGCAACCCGGATGACGCCACCAAGCCCTACCGACTGCTGGTGCTGGTCCAGAACCGGGCCGGCTATCTGAATCTTACCCGACTCATCTCCCGCGGCTATCTGCAAGGCCAGCACCTGGGGGTCCCGCAGGTGGAGCGGGCTTGGATCGAGGCCGCGACCGATGGCCTCATTGCCCTGGGCGGTCCGCATGGCGATGTGGCCCGGGCGCTCCTGGCCGGTCAGCAGGAGCGGGCCGAGGCGCTGCTCGAGGGTTGGCTCGGGGCCTTCGGCGACCGTTATTACCTGGAGCTGGTGCGCACCGGGCGCGAGCCCGAGCCCGAGTGCCTCGAGCGGAGCGTCGAGCTGGCCGCCCGCAAGGGGGTGCCGGTGGTGGCTACCAACGATGTGCGCTTTCTCGCGGCCGAGGATTTCGAGGCCCATGAGGCCCGGGTCTGCATCCACGACGGCCGTACCCTGAACGACCCGCGCCGTCCCCGCCTTTACAGTGAGGAGCAGTATCTACGCACGCCCGAGGAGATGGCCGAGCTCTTCGCCGATCTCCCGGAGGCCCTGGAAAACAGCGTCGAGATTGCCAGGCGCTGCAACCTGGAGCTGAATCTGGGCCAAAGCTTTCTGCCGGATTTCCCGATCCCGGAGGGCATGACCACGGAGGAGTTCTTCGCCGCGGAGTCCAGGCAGGGGCTGGAGCGGCGGCTGGAGCGCATCATCGGCCGGGATGCGCCGGATTTCGCCGAACGCCGCAGGGTCTACGACGAGCGCCTGGAGCTGGAGCTCGACGTCATCAACCAGATGGGCTTTCCGGGTTACTTCCTGATCGTCGCCGACTTTATCCGCTGGGCGAAGGACAATGAGATCCCGGTGGGGCCGGGGCGCGGGTCCGGCGCCGGCTCCCTGGTGGCCTATGCGCTCGCGATCACGGATCTGGACCCCCTCGAACATGACCTGCTGTTCGAACGCTTCCTGAATCCCGAGCGCGTCTCCATGCCGGATTTCGACGTGGACTTCTGCATGGAGAACCGGGACCGGGTCATCGACTATGTCGCCGGGCGGTACGGGCGCGACGCCGTCTCCCAGATCATCACCTTCGGCACCCTGGCGGCCAAGGCCGTGGTGCGCGACGTGGGCCGGGTCATGGGCCACCCCTACGGGATGGTGGACCGCATCGCCAAGATGGTGCCCTTCGAGCTGGGCATGACCCTCGACAAGGCCCTGGAGGAGAGCGACGACCTCAAGGCCGCCTATGAGGACGAAGAGGAGGTCCAGGCCATCATCAACCTGGCCCGCAAGCTGGAGGGACTCGCCCGCAACGCCGGCAAACATGCCGGTGGCGTCGTCATCGCGCCCACGGTGTTGACAGACTTCGCGCCCCTCTACTGCGAGCCCGGCGGCGAGAACCTCGTCACCCAGTTCGACAAGGACGACGTGGAACAGGCCGGACTGGTCAAGTTCGACTTTCTCGGGCTGCGCACCCTCACCATCATCGATTGGGCGCTCAAGACCGTCAACCAGGTCCGACGCCAAGCCGGCGAGCCCCCCATCGAGATCGGCGCCATTCCCATGGACGACGCCGACGCCTTCGCGCTGCTCAAGCGCTACGAGACCACCGCGGTATTCCAGCTCGAATCCCGGGGCATGAAAGAGCTGATCAAAAAGCTGCAACCGGACTGCTTCGACGACATCACGGCCCTGGTAGCCCTGTTCCGCCCCGGCCCCCTGCAATCCGGCATGGTGGACGACTTCATCGACCGCAAGCACGGACGGGCCAAGGTCACCTATCCCCACCCGGATCTGGCGCCCATCCTCAAGCCCACCTACGGCATCATCCTCTACCAGGAACAGGTGATGCAGATCGCCCAGGTGCTGGCCGGCTACACCCTGGGGGGCGCGGATCTATTGCGGCGGGCCATGGGCAAGAAAAAGCCCGCGGAAATGGCCAAGCAGCGGACCGTGTTTCAGGAAGGCGCGATACAGCGCGGCGTCGTCGCCGATACCGCTACCTATATCTTTGATTTAATGGAAAAATTCGCGGGATACGGATTCAATAAAACGGTAGCCATCGGCACCCGGATCGCTACCCTCGGAGGCACTAAGCCGATCGAGCAGTTCCGGGCGGGTGACCAGGTAGTCAGCCTTGATCGAGACGGAAGCCTACAGCGTTCTCGGGTGGTTGCCTTGCATGACCATGGCCAGGTGCCAGTTTGGGAAGTGACCTTTCATGATGGCAACAAAGAAATCTGCACCCTCGACCACAAATGGCTCACCCGCCAAGGGCAGCTCCCACTCTGGAAAATCATCCAACTGGGTGAGCAAGTGTGGGGTACGACTCCCGACCAAGCGCTCGATCCATGCTCACCAAAAGGAATGCCCGGTGTGCATGAGCATGATTCATTCGGGACCCAGTGCAGGAAAGGAACGGGTCATGTACTGCGGCGAGCTGGTACGCACCCGCAAAAAGGCCAGCGAGCACTTCCAGTGCTGCCCGGAATGCCAGCGTTTGAGACGGGACATCCGAGTAAAGACCTGCCGGGAGCTCGAACACACACCGGAGATGAGAAAAAAATACTCGGAAACAGCGCGCAAGACATCTCAGCGACCGGCTATTCAAGAGGCAAGGGCGGCTCGGTTGAAGTCATGGCGCGAGAAAAATCCAGAGCAATTCGAGGCGATTCGCAGCAAGGCCCATGCCTCGCCCAAGCGGTCGAAAATGGAGGCCTGGTTGGCGCCACATCTGGAGCCGTTGGGATTCACACGCAATGGCCGTTTATCGTGCGGCGGTATTCGCAAACAAGTGGACTTTATCAATCGGCGTTTGAAGACGGTCATCGAAGTGGATGGCCCGTGGCACTTCTCACCGATTCGATCCGTGGACAATCTGCACAAGGTGCAAATGCGCGACCGATTGTTGGATCGGGAGGTTCTCAAGCGTTCCTGGAGAATGCTTCGCCTATCGATGGAATGCTTCAGGGCCGATGGCGAATTACAGAACCCCAGCCTGGAGGAGTTGGTTTCCCTAATCGAGGATGGCGAATGGGACGGCATATTGTGCCTCGGAGACCAGTACAAATCCGTTTCGTGGGATGGCATCGAGGTTACGATCTCGAAGTAGATCACCCCGAACACAACTTCTTGCTTGCCTCGGGATTGTGTTGCTCAAACTCACACAGCGCCGCCTACGCCCTGGTCGCCTATCAGACCCTCTGGCTCAAGGCCCACTATCCGGCGGCCTTCATGGCGGCGGTACTGAGCGCCGACATGGACAATACCGACAAGGTCGTGACCCTGATCGACGCCTGCCGGGAAATGCGGCTCAAGGTCATGCCGCCGGCCATCAACCGCTCCGAGTACCGCTTCACCATCGGGGACGAAGGCACCATCCTCTACGGCATCGGCGCCATCAAGGGCGTCGGCGAATCCGCCATCGAGGCCATGCTCCAGGCGCGCCGGAAGGGCGGACCCTTCCCGGACATCTGGGACCTGTGCCGGCGCATCGACCTGCACAAGGCCAACCGCCGGGTGCTCGAGGCCCTGATTCGGGCCGGGGCCCTGGACGAGCTGGGGGAAAACCGGGCGACCCTGACGGCACAGCTGCCCATGGCCGTCAAGATGGCCGAACAGCACAGGGAGACGGCCGCCGCGGGCCAGGCGGACCTGTTCGGAACCGTCGGCGCGGACACCGCCGCCGTCCTGCCCGACTCCCAGCTCGTTGCCCGTACCTGGAGCGAATGGGAAGAAGAACAGCGCCTGCAAGGGGAGAAAGAAACCCTGGGGCTCTACCTCACCGGACATCCCATCCGGCGGGTTGCCGCGGAGCTCGAGGCCATGACGGGTGGGCGCATCGGTGCCCTGCTCCAGTCGGGCCGCGGCCACGACGACCGCGAGCAACGCACGGTCGCGGGGCTGGTAGTCGGCGTGCGCCACGGCAAGACCCAACGCGGGCGCATGGGCTCGGTGCTGCTGGACGACGGCACCGGGCGGATCGAGGCCACCTGCTTCTCCGAGGTCTACGAGAAGGTGCGCGACCTCCTGGTAGCGGACAACCTCCTCGTCATCACCGGCTCCCTGAGCTTCGACGACTACCGCGACGGCTGGTCCCTGCGCGCCGACCGGGTGCGGACCCTGGAGCAGGCCCGGGCGGAGCTGGCCGACCACCTCGCCCTGGTGCTGGATCTGAGCGACCCGGACGCCCACCCCCGCGGTCCGGCCCTCATCGGGGAGCTGCGTGCCATCCTGCGCACCTTCAGCGGCATCGGCCTGCCGGTCCGCATCCACTACCACTGCCCCGGCGCCCGCGGTCACCTGATCCTGGGCGGCGACTGGCGGGTACGGCCCACGGACGAGCTCCTCAAGCGGCTGCGCCAACTCCTGGGCCCCGACACGGTTCGGGTCGCCTACGAACGGCTCGACCACGAGATGGCGGTGCCCGATGGTTCTCCCGCACGGCCGCGGCTCGCCTCGTGAACCGCAAAGGCGCAAAAGGTCCATGTATACGATAGACTTTGCCGAATCCGTTAAAGAGCAACTGAGATATCTGACAGCCCATCAAAAAGTCACAATACTCGACTCAATAGAAAAACAGCTATCACATGAACCACTATCGGAAACCAGGAACAGAAAGCAACTTCGACCAAATCCTGTCGCACCATGGGAATTGCGTATAGGAAATCTTCGCGTTTTCTACGAAGTAACATCCGATGAGCCTCATATTGTCAAAATTCTGGCGGTCGGTCACAAAAAAGGGAACAAGTTATACGTCGGCAACAGAGAGGTCGAGTTATGAGAGCAATCGAAATCAGTGAAGCGTCAAACCCATTATCCGATTACACCGGCGAATTGGATGAGGGCATGATCGTGCTTACCTCGAATCAAAAACCCATCGCCGCGCTTATTTCCTTAACAAACGTGGACCAGGAATCCTTAGCCCTGAGTGCAAACTCGGAATTCATAAAAATTATCGAAACGGCCAGAGAAGAACTCAAGGCCGGCAAAAGGTTATCATTGGAAGAAATGAGGCGAGAGATTTCAGGAGAGCCGTCAAGATCGCATGAATCGACTCCCGTACCCCAATGTGAGAACAAACCCTGACGCCCAAGCGTCACGAAACAAGGGACCGGATTGAGCATAAAAAAATGATTCGACAATTCTTGTGGCCCGAAGATCGCATTGAACATATCGCGAGGCATCGGATTACACCGGAAGAGTTCGAAGAAGTGTGTTTCGGGCCGGCATGGGTGCTCCGCCGCAAGTCCGAAGGGGAGAATCCCGTGTATCATGTGTTGGGACAAACAATGTCAGGGAGGCATCTCCTTTGCATTGTCATCGGTTTTCCCGATGGCAAGGGCTATCCGGTTACTGCCCGCTCTATGACGGAACGGGAACGACAGCAGTATCGGCGCTGGAGGAATCAATGAGCCGCTTCCCACAGATGGATTCGATTTCAGAGCTTGCCGATTTCTGGCAAACCCATGATCTGATCGACTTTGAAGATGAGCTCCAAGAGGTCACCGAACCCTTGTTCATGTCCCCCGAACGATTCGCCGTGCGTCTTTCTCCTGCAGATGCGGCCGCGCTCCGGGTGAAGGCACACCAGGAGCATGTCTCCGAGGCGGACCTTGTTTCCCGGTGGGTACGGGAGCACCTGAGCGCCGGATGAGGGAAAATTCGCTGGGTACGCTCCGCTTTGCCCGTCTTACTGTTAGCTGCTTATCGTGAACCGCAAAGGCGCAAAGCTCCTTTTGATTCGCGGATTACGTAGCGGGTAGGATGGGCAAAGCCAATGCCCGGCAGGCTGGTTTGGAGTTCCAGGCATCCCCCGGGGTTCTGCGAGCCAGCGCCGCTTGCAGGACGCACGAAGCGCCGCGTGCCCATCAGTCCGTGCCGGGCGATCCATTCCTTCAGGAAAGAAATAATCGTTCCCATACTACAGATCAGCCCGCAGGCTGGGTTCGCAAGCCCACCCCAACCAGCCATTCTTCGAGTTTTGTGCCTTTGTTCAATAGTACAGGATTTACAGGATTTCTCAGGATGAACAGGATTTTTCTTCGTTCTAGGGGGCGTTCTCAATTAACCGAATCCCCCGAAAATCAAATGCAGCAAACCCATAC
>JAIZWN010000224.1 GCA_020443945.1 Candidatus Thiosymbion ectosymbiont of Robbea hypermnestra
AGGTCCGCAGTCATTTTCCGGTTCTCCTCTTTGGGTTGGTTTACCCCTTAAGGTTAACCTGCTGCGGGCCTTCATAGGATCTACCCGATCCATCGGCGATGGTGCCCACATCGGGTCTTGGTGATTCCTGACGCTTGCCGTCCCTGGCATCGGCAGATTCCGGGGTCCCACCCGGAACGACGGCCGGATGTTCTGGTGGTTATCATCGGGGTCTTCCGGCAAGGGCTGATAGGATTGAGTATGGTACATAAAGGGGGGTTAAAGCAGGACCTTGCCCTCATTTCGCTCATACACCAGCAGCTCTGCTACCCGGCTGTGGTGTTTTATCCAGGCCGCTGTATGCGGACAGAGCCAACTCGACACTTCGAGGATCGAATGGAAATCCGCTCCGAGATCGCGGTTGAAAATCGGCTCGTGGTGGGCGATGCGGTTTCTGAAAGTTCTCAGGTAATCAAGGGGCTTATGTGTGTTCACGCGACTTCGATGACTCTGCGGAAAGGCTTTATGGAGCGCCGTTCTCCAGAGTGTCATGTCGTAGTTTCTTTTGGACCTGTTCGGAACCGGTCCGCGCCCACCTTTACCGAGTAGCGATACCCAGAATCCGAAGGATAATGCCGCCACGAGGTGAGGGGGATCGGTCACATATCCTTGTTTTTGCAGGGTTTTCTTGGCTTTGTCTATGCGGTCGAGGGCTCCCACGTCGAGTCCGCAGGCCGGATTGTCGTACCAATCCGAACCGTAAGTGATGCGGAGCTGTCGGTGCATGGCGTTCCGTAAGGTGATTTCCAATCCCTGCAGCGGTTCGTAAAATGCGGCGCTTACAGCCGTGTTCCAGGTATAAAGCCGCAGTGCCTTTTCCCGATCTCCGCCTGCTGCCTTGACATAGGTGGACATCCTCTCCGGGGAGAGGGAGGTTTCCAGGGCTTCCAGAACCTCGTCTCCAAGATGGAACGACTTGACAAACATAGCAGTAACCATTATCTTATGAAGCGTAAGCCCCGGACCCGCCTCTGCTCGAGTAGCTTCTATTCGAGTATGCGTCCGGGGCTAAGTTTTTTGGCGTCTCTGTTTTTTCCTTGTCGTTCCCCGCCGGTAGTGCCCTTCTGGTGAATCCTCCGGGTTTGCGATTTTTCCTCGACATCTTCCGTAACCGGGTCGCTGGACGTGGCGGGACACTTCCTCACGCTATGGAAATATTCTACGCAGAATCAAAGTGTTTTTTTACAAACACAACGAAGTGGTTTTTCCCGCGACCGACAACGAGATTCGAATCATCACGGTGGGGCGCAAGGCCGTCGATTTTCGCGGATCCGACGCCGCTTCGGATTCGGGCCGGCCAATGTCAAAGACTCCTGAAAAGGCGATCTCTTGAGGGGACGTCGCTAACGCCCGTTTATGGGTTCTTGCGATTCCTCCCACCGGGGGAGGCCAAGGGGAAGAGATCGAAACCGGCGGTTTTGCATTCTCTCCCGCCGGGAGAGGGGCTTTGGGCCTGGGAGGATTTTGGAGGGTCACAGTGAACCTGGACCGGTGGGGTATATGGTTTGGAAGACGGCCTCTCAAAGTGCCGTCGCTACGGTGCGGGCAGGGAATGCGGCACCGCCGGTCCCTGCGTACAGGTAGGTTGGTAACGTACCACCTGAGTCCTGATCGCAGGGTACCGCTTTGCCGGTGCACTCTGGAGGGTGTCGCAAAAGCCCATCCCTGGGCCTTTGCGACGTGGGATCGGATGAGATCGGAAGATTGCGATTTCCCGTTTCCTTGCCTTTTCAACCGCTGGCCGCGGTCGAAAATGGCGGTCCATCCCTGGACCATTATCGGGTGTTGCCTGTTGCGATACCCTCCTCCAAAGAGGGGGGTTGACAGCCTATCGTATCGACGTAGCTAATGAGGTTGCGTTCCAGACGTGGATGTCTTGGAATGGTTCCGTACTCGAGGCCAAGAAGTACGTAAGCACCTGGTTTTGATTGCTGCCGCGAGAGTTTCCATGACTTGCCATCCCTGGACGGCGACAGATCCCGGGAATTCCTATCGGCTGACAGGCTTCCACTTCACCGTCGTTCCGGGGGACCCGGAACCTATCGTCGTCC
Source organism: Candidatus Thiosymbion ectosymbiont of Robbea hypermnestra (assembly GCA_020443945.1). Taxonomy (GTDB): domain Bacteria; phylum Pseudomonadota; class Gammaproteobacteria; order Chromatiales; family Chromatiaceae; genus Thiosymbion; species Thiosymbion ectosymbiont_B. The sequence goes on from JAIZWN010000224.1 coordinate 2,091, forward strand.
AGGGATGGCAAGCCAACTCATCTCACCGGCTCTCCATCTCCTGATTACAACCCATGCGCGGAGGAACAGGGATGTCTACTGCCGCAGGTGCCGTAAGCTCCCCATTCGTTCCTGGGCTCCATGCGGATGCGTGATTTCCGTAACCAGGCCCGCCATGGAATACACTTAACTTTCAAGCGAAATGATGTGCTGAACCTGCATCAACCACTTCGGAGAGGTCAGTGTAGGATCGGGGCTGTGCGGATGGCAGTCCCAATTGTCGTGGTGATACGTAGGATTTTTCTGAGTAGGGTATCCGAGACTATACTCTTCGGACTCGCTTTGCCTTGGAATCGCACTTCCTGGATAAGTCTGGCTGTTTTTCACCCCCGGATCTCCGGTATACTTAACGATTTGCCCTGTGTGGGTAGACTCCTTGCCTCACCGCTCCGGCGGGAGGCTGACCAAGCCGAAAGGAGCTTTCATGCGACATTACGAAGTGGTGTTTCTGGTGCATCCCGGTCAGAGCGAGCAGGTGCCCGCCATGATCGAACGTTACCGGGAAAATCTCGAGAAGCGCGGCGGTATCGTCCACCGCTTGGAGGATTGGGGACGGCGCCAGCTCGCCTATCCGATCAACAAGGTCCACAAGGCCCATTATGTACTGATGAACATCGAGTGTGACCGCGAGGCGCTGAACGAGCTCGAGGGCGCGTTCCGTTTCAACGATTCGGTGTTGCGCAACCTGATTATTCGCCGCGACCAGGCCGTTACCGAGCCCTCGCCCCTGGCCAAGTCGGCGGAGGAACGGGAGCCGTCCGAGGGTGCTGCCGGCGAGAGACCGAGGGTACGCGAGGTCGGGGCAGAAGAGATAGTCGAGTAAGAGACGGAGCGTCGGAGGGTTTCATGTCGCGTTTTTTTCGCCGCAAGCGTTACTGCCGCTTTACCGCGGAGGGCATCACGGAGATCGACTATAAGGACCTGAATTTGCTCAAGTCCTATGTGAGCGAATCGGGCAAGGTCGTTCCCAGCCGCATTACCGGCACCTCGGCCAAGTATCAGCGCCGTCTGGCCCAGGCCATCAAGCGGGCGCGTTATCTGGCTCTGTTGCCTTACACCGACAGCCACTGATCCGGCTGTTGTTACGGAAATGCCGGGCGGGCCCCGCCCGGTTTCCGGAATCCGACCCGACCGGGAAGGCGGTATCCCGTGCAGTCATTGGCGGGTTTCATCGTGCGTGGCCGTTCCCAGGCCACCTTGGTTGCGACGGCGTCCGCCATGCTGTCGCTGCTCGTACCCCTGCTCGGCTTGATCAGCTCGGCGACCCTTGCGCTGGTAACGCTACGCAAGGGCGCCGCCGAAGGCTTGGTCGTGGGCGCCTTGGCGGGGCTTGCCGGCGGATTGCTGGCCTATGCCACCCTGGGCAGTCCGCTGCCGGCCGTCGGTTTCATACTGGTTCTATGGCTGCCGATCTGGGGCCTGAGCCTGGTGTTGCGCCGCACGCGCTCCTTGGCGCTGACGGTTCATGTGACCGCCTTGATTGGCCTGGTGATCGTGGCGGGGATTTACCTGCAAGCAGCGGACCCGGCGGCCTATTGGACGGAGCTGCTGGAACCGATACGCCGAGGTCTGGTCGAGGGCGGCGTTGTCGACGCCGCCATAGGCCGGCAGCTGGTGGAGCGGATCGCGCGCTGGATGACGGGGGCGTTCGCCGCGACCTTCTACTTCCAACTCCTGGCGGCCCTGTTTATCGGGCGCTGGTGGCAGGCGTTGCTCTACAACCCGGGCGGCTTCGGCGCCGAGTTCCGCGCCTTGCGGCTGCAATCCGGTGTGGGTTATGCGGCGCTGGGGTTGGCGGCGGCCATGCTGTTGCTGGAGCAGGCCACGTGGCCGGCCGATCTGTTACTGCTGACGGCGCCCCTGTTCTTTCTGCAGGGCATGGCGATCGCGCATGCCCTTGCCCACGCCCGTTCCGCTCATCGTGGGTGGCTGGTCGGGTTCTATGGGTTGCTGTTGTTGGTCATGCCCTACGCCGAAATCCTGGTCGCCGGGATCGGTTTTCTGGATATTTGGGGCGACCTGCGGGCGAGGTTCGCGGTGCGGGAGAAAAACTAGTACCCCATTTCACCTTATTTTTCGCTCTCAGCGCGGCGAGAAGTGGCCAGCCGCGAGGCGCGTGAGCGCAGGA
>JAIZWN010000225.1 GCA_020443945.1 Candidatus Thiosymbion ectosymbiont of Robbea hypermnestra
CTATGAAGGCCCGCAGCAGGTTAACCTTAAGGGGTAAACCAACCCAAAGAGGAGAACCGGAAAATGACTGCGGACCTTCAAACCCAAGGTTACGAGAATACAGGGGTCCTGATATATGGCCCTGGAGTTGAGCAACCCGAAGTGGCGGTTGGCGTTCGGTGACGGCACGCGGCAACGTCAAGTAGTGATCGCCGCGGGTGAGATTGCGGCCTTGACCGAGCCGCTGGGCAAGGTCAAAGCGAAGTGGGGGCTGTCGGCGGAGGTGGCGGTGGTGAGCGGTTACGAAGCGGGTCGGGATGGCTTCTGGCTGCACCGCCAGTTGGCCGAACTGGGGATCGTGAACCAGGTGGTGGATGCGGCGAGCATTGAGGTCTCGCGGCGAGCGCGGCGGGCGAAGACGGATCGGCTGGATGCGCGGGGGCGGTTGGAGCAGCTGATCCGCTATGCCCGTGGCGAGCGGGGGGTATGGCGGGTGGTACGGGTGCCGGCGCCCGAGTGGGAAGACCTGCGGCAACTGCACCGCGAGCGTGAGGACTTGCTGACCGAACGCACGCGTCATCGCAACCGGTTGAGCAGTAAACTGGTGGCCCAGGGAATTCGGCTGCCGATCGGTAAGGACTTTGTGGCGCGCCTGGAGGCGGTGACGTTGTTCGACGGGAGTGGAACTACCGGCGCACCTCAAAGCTGGCTGGCTCCGGGAATGGGAACGTCTGCAAGGGGTGCAAGCGCAGCTCCGAGTGGTTGAGCGGGAGATCCGGGCGCTGATTGAAAGCGCTGACCGTGCCCAGGCCGTGCGCGCCCTGATGATGCTGACCGGGGTGGGCTGGGTCGGTGCTTGGACGCTGGTGATGGAGCTGTTCGGGTGGCGGGAACTGACCAACCGCCGGCAACTGGCGAGTCTGGCCGGGTTGGTCCCATCGCCGTATAACAGTGGCGGCATGATTCGCGATCAGGGGATCAGCAAAGCGGGCAACCGACGGGTGCGGGCACTGCTGATCCAGTTGGCTTGGCTGTGGCTGCGCTATCAACCGGACAGCAAGCACAGCCGCTGGTTTCAGGAACGCTTCGGCGGTGGGAGTAAACGCCAGCGCCGGATCGGCATCGTGGCCCTGGCGCGGCGTTTGTTGCTCGACCTCTGGCGGTTTGTCGCGGCCGGGGTGGTGCCGGTGGGGGCGCGGATGAAGCGCGCCGGAGTCGTGCGCGCGGCTTAAGCTGCGGTTCGCAACCAAGGCGTACTGGTCATGATTCCTTGGCAACCCGGGAGGATTCAACCGTCTCGAACTGAGGCCCGATGAGAACGCTTTGTACCGTTGCCTGCGGACGTGCACGCCCGTACCCCAGCCGAGTCGAGAACCGGACTGATGTCGTAGATGGAGCGTGCTCATCGCGGGTGTCACCGATGCCAAGTGGCGTATGCATGATGAGGTGACCGGCTACGGGCCGGCACGGATAGAAGGTGGTTGCGGCACGGTTCCCGTGCCCACCCAGAGCAACACCCGACGCGGTAGACGGTGCGAATCGCAAACGCGTCAAACCAAACGGAACGGGTGTGCGCCACCCCTGGCCCTCCGGCTCCAAGCCACCAGGAGGGACCGGCGACCGTGAACGACAACACCTGAAGCATACTGACCGCCGGATCGCGCCGGTGAAGAAACCAACGCCCTGGGGGTTGACATGCAGGGCCTCATAGAAGGTTGGGGTGAGGTCGCCCCGACAGGGGCGATGAACCCCAACGGCTTTGGC
>JAIZWN010000226.1 GCA_020443945.1 Candidatus Thiosymbion ectosymbiont of Robbea hypermnestra
TAACGGTCCGCGGCCTGCTCGGCGGTCAGGGTGGCGACCGCCCCGAACCGGCGATAATCCTTATATTCGGGGAAGAAGTTCGGAAAGGTCCTCAGGTCTTCGAGCAGCTCACCTACATGGTCCACCCGCAGGGTGGTCTTGACCTCCACGACCACCAGGGCATCGCCATCCACCAATAGCAGGTCGAGCTCCATCTCCTCCCCGTCCCGGCGTGCCCGCACCCGTTCCAGGGTGCGGCTGACCGGGATCCCCCAGTCCTGGAATAAACGCATGACCCCCGGTCGTACCAGGGCCTCTATCAAGCGGCCCCACTGGCCGGTAAACAG
>JAIZWN010000227.1 GCA_020443945.1 Candidatus Thiosymbion ectosymbiont of Robbea hypermnestra
TTCTTCCCCGAATATAAGGATTATCGCCGGTTCGGGGCGGTCGCCACCCTGACCGCCGAGCAGGCCGCGGACCGTTACGCCTATCGCCAGGGATTATTCGTACTGACCCTGGGTCGCGAGGAGCTCGTCACCCTGTGGAACGACGACGCCTTTCGGCCGCGGAATTTCACCACCGGCGATCGCATCAAGCCCGCGAAAGACTCGTAAGTATCGCCCCGGCTAGTACCAGTCACGGATTCCGGTGCTCCCGCCGCACCCGGGGGGTAACCTGGCACAAAAGCTCGTAGGGGATAGTGCCCGCCCACTCCGCGACCTCATCCACCGGCAGACCTTCCCCCCAGAGGATGACGGAATCGCCCACCGCGCTCTCGGGCAGCCCACGCAGGTCGAGGCTGATCATATCCATGGACACGCGGCCCACTAGCGACGCGCGCCGGCCGCCGACCAGCACCGGGGTTCCCGTAGGCGCATGCCGCGGATAGCCGTCGCCGTAGCCGATGGCCGCTACCCCCACCGGCATATCCTCGGGACAGACATAGGCGCCCCCATAGCCGACACGATCCCCCCGGCGCAGACTACGCACGGCAATGAGTCGGGTCGCAAGCCGCATGACCGGCCGCAATTTTAGTTCGGCGGCGGTCCGCCTACCGAGTGGCGAGGCACCGTAGAGCATGATCCCCGGGCGGACCCAGTGGGTTCGGGAGGCGGGAAAGGCCAGGATGCCGGCGGAATTGCCGATGCTCAACTCGTACCGTGCGGCGGGGTCCAGGGCGCGTAGCCGGTCGCATTGCCGCGGCGTCAGGGGATCGTGGACATCGTCGGCATTGGCCAGGTGGGTCATGAGTCCCACCGGCTTCTCGACCCCCGGATCGGCATCCAGGCGCGCGAGTAGATCTGGGACCTCCCGCGGGTCGAAACCCAGCCGATGCATGCCCGTATCCACCTTGATCCAGACCCGCAGGGGCCTGGCCGGTGGGGTTTGCGCCAGGAGCGCTACCTGGTCGGGCTGGTGCACCGCCAGCGCGAGCCCATGCCCGCGCGCCGCCGCCAGCTCGTCGGCGAACAGGGCCCCTTCCAGGACCAGGATGGGTCTGGCGATCTCCGCCTCGCGCAGACGCACCCCCTCCTCCACCCGGGCCACCGCCAGACCGTCCGCGGCCGCGAGGCTGGTCGCCACCGGCACCATCCCATGCCCATAGGCATCGGCCTTGACCACCGCCCATACCCGACTGTCCGGGGTATGACGCCGGACCAGGCCCAGGTTATGCCGCAGGGCCGAGTGATCGATCACCGCTTGCGGATAGACCCGCATCACCTGAGAACCCCTTCTTTGCCGCAAATCAACTAAGCTCCATAATTCGATCCATAAAGCTGATGATGTCATTCAAGCCATCCTCGATGACCTCGATGACTATAGCATAGTCGATCCGCCTGTATTCATGAACCGCCACGTTGCGAAAACCCACCATCAATTTAAGCTTATCCGCCAGGTTATGACTGATTTTTTCCTGCCGGGCCAGGAGCTCGAAGCTTTCCGCGCTGGAGGCGGGGATACCCAACTTATCCCGTTTGATCACATAGTTGGCTATATCGATGCTCAGCTCACAAACCCGGACCAGGTTCAATACCGCTGCATCCTGGGCGTCATAATTCCACAAAAAAGTCGATTGGTTCTTTTGGTAAATCTCCCGCGCCCGTTGAATGCACCGCTGACCGCTCTGAATCCTTTGAATCAGGGTATCGTTCATACGCCATAGGCCCGTTTGCTGTGATAAAAGGCGGCCAATATCTCTTTGCGCTCTTCATTCAGTTTTTGGTAGGACGACAGTACCCACATCTCAAATTCCCGCACCGCTTCGATATTGTTCACGATGATCAGTCGTCCGGAATCCAGGATTTCATTCTGAAAAACCGTGCTGACCAGGCGTAAATTGATCAGATCGACCTCGCGTTCCAACAGTTGTTCCAAAGCCATCCGGCAAGGTGAAAAGGGCAAATTTTTTGCGGCCACGGCGGTTTGAAAAGGCAACAGCAAAGCCAAGTCGACATCACTATCGGGCCATTCGGTTTCGGTACCGTAACTGCCGAACAGGTAAACGGCCTGGGTATCCGAGTAATAGCTTAGAAGGATCCGGAGCATATCCCTTGTATTCATACCGATACCTCATTGTGTTGTGTTTGATCCGCGAGAATCGGCGTAATTCGCGTAATCCACGGATAGATCGAGGTTACCGGGGTAGTGTTCTAACTTTGTTGTTTCCGGGGTTTAGTGTATATTGCCAGGGACAACAAAGTTACGGCACCACCGCTGACAGGTCGAGCCATTCTGCGTGGTTCGTGCGGTCTTCCAATCGTACAGGATTAACAGGATTT
>JAIZWN010000228.1 GCA_020443945.1 Candidatus Thiosymbion ectosymbiont of Robbea hypermnestra
TTCTTCCCCGAATATAAGGATTATCGCCGGTTCGGGGCGGTCGCCACCCTGACCGCCGAGCAGGCCGCGGACCGTTATGCCTATCGCCAGGGGTTGTTCGTGCTGACCCTGGGTCGCGAGGAGCTCGTCACCCTGTGGAACGACGACGCCTTTCGGCCGCGAAACTTCACCACCGGTGATCGCATCAAGCCCATGCAAGCGGAATGAGGTGCAATACCCCGCTCTGAAGGAAGGTGTCGCAACAGGCGACGCCCTCTGAAGCGGGATTGCTACGATGCGGAAAATCCATGCGTGACGGCTATCGAGACCCCTTCGATCTCGAGCGACCCGAAGACTATGCCCGGTGGCGGGAGCGTAAGCTCGACGGATATCCGACCCGGCTCGGGGACTTGATCGTAGAGCTCCGTGACCCGCGCCATCCGACGGCTGCCGAAGTCGAGGCCATGCGGGCGCGTTGCCGCCGGGCCAACATGGTGATCTACGCGGGTCCTGGCGGCGACGATCCGGACAAGGAGATTCCACGACTGCTCGGGACGCGGCTCGGTCTGACCCGCCTGGATCGCAATCCCGGCGCGGACGAGGACGCCATCAGCGCTTTAGCGGTGCGGTCCGATGCCCTGCACCGTGGCTATATCCCCTATAGCAACCGCCCAATCGCCTGGCATACCGACGGCTACTACAATGCGCCGGACCGCCGGATTTCCGGGATCTTGCTGCATTGTGTTCGACCGGCGGCGACCGGCGGCGAGAACGATTTGCTGGACCACGAGATCGCGTATTTATTGCTGCGCGATCGCAGCCCGGAGTTTATCCGCGCCCTCATGCACCCGGGGGCGATGACCATTCCGGCCAATGTAGTCGACGGCAAGGAGCTGCGCCCGGAGCGCTCCGGCCCCGTGTTCTCGGTGCGTTCGGATGGTCACCTGCACATGCGCTACACGGACCGGACCCGCAGCATTCGTTGGCGGGGGGATCCCCTGACCGCGGAGGCCGTCTCCTGCCTCAAGGAGATCGTGCGGGAAAGGACCGCCTGGCATTTCTCGGCCGGATTGGCGGCCGGTTGGGGTCTGGTAACCAACAATACATTGCACACCCGAACCGGGTTCGAGGACGGGGAGCGTCCGCGCCTGCTCTACCGGGCGCGCTACTACGACCGTATCTGGGGTACCTGATCCCGGGGACGCCCCCCGTCATCACCTTCCCTAGGGGTGTTCTCAATTGACTGAATCCCCCGAAAATCAAATGCAGCAAACCCATACACTTGTCGGTGGGTCACCGCCTTCAGTGTTCTCACACCAAGCCACCAAGCCACGAAGAATGCT
>JAIZWN010000229.1 GCA_020443945.1 Candidatus Thiosymbion ectosymbiont of Robbea hypermnestra
AAGCGGTCAGATGCGAGGCGCGCGAGCGCAGGAATAGCCAGCCCTCTTTCAAGCTCGCGCAACGACGCAGATGGCCGCTTCTCGTCGCGCCCGCAGGGAGCCCCCCAAACGCGCCAAGACGAGGTTACACAATTTAGGCGACTCCTGCTTGCTGTGCCTTGGCGCGTTTGGAGGGGCTCTGAGGATGTAAAATAAGGTGAAATGGGGTACTAGCCGCTGAGTTAAAGCTGACGCCATGTTTGCGCCGGTTGCCGACGGCCTTGGCGGCATCCCACTCAAAGGAAAACTCGAAACTTCCTTCCGTTCCCACGTCGGCTCTAAGAGACTGCCTTTTTAGACAGTCTCTATCTGACTAAACCCTTTAGAAACATAGAGTTAATTTTCGATCGAACCCTCTACCGCAAGGGGGTTCCTAGACAGCCTCTAACGAAATCGAGCGGAAAATCTGATCGGCCTCCCCGATTTTAGCCTCTTTCCGGGACCGGGACACTACCCACTACCCGAATTTCGTGGGGGCAGAAAATTTCGCCCTGACCGTCTCCTACGGGTTGCACGAGTTGAGCGGACCTGCCTACCCGCCCATAATGGCTACGGAGAGCGATCTCCCATTCGACTTGGCTGTTTGACCGGGACATCGTCCACTACCCAACCAACAACTGCCGACCACCTACGGGAGAAAAAGGAAAATGCCGATCACGGAATGGCCGGAGGAGGATCGGCCGCGGGAAAAGCTCTTGTCCCGCGGCGCTGCGGCCCTGACCGATGCCGAGCTCCTGGCGATCTTTTTCCGCACCGGGGTGGCGGGAAAGAGCGCGGTGGACCTGGCCCGGGACCTGCTCGATGAGCTGGGAGGGCTCAAGGGTCTGTTCGGCACGGACGAGAAGGGCTTTTGCGCGGTCAAGGGCGTGGGCAAGGCAAAGTATGCCCAGCTGCAGGCGGTGCTGGCATTGAGCCGCCGTTATCTGGAAGAGGAGATCAAGGGTCGGGATCTGCTGACCAGCCCGGAAGCGACGCGCGCCTATCTCAAGACCCGGCTGTACCACCAGGCGCGGGAGGTTTTCGCCTGCGTCTTCCTCGACAACCGCCACCATGTGATCCGTTGTGAGGAGCTTTTCCAGGGCACCATCGACGGCGCCAGCGTGCATCCGCGCGAGGTGGTGCGCCGCGCCCTGGAGCTGCAGGCGGCCGCCGTCATTTTCGCCCATAACCACCCTTCGGGGGACACCGAGCCGAGCCAGTCGGACCTGCGGATTACCCAACGCCTGAAGGACGCCCTCGCCCTGGTGGACGTGCGGGTGCTCGATCACTTCATCATCGGCGAGGGGAGTACCGCGTCTCTGGCCGAGCGGGGGCTCTTATGACGACGGAGGGCAAGGCGCCGGTACCCCGCTTCACCTTAGGGGGTATTCTCAATTCTCACACAAAGACACCAAGCCACAAAGGGATCGTGGGTCATGGGTAAGGCGCCTGTTGGCCGTCATTC
>JAIZWN010000230.1 GCA_020443945.1 Candidatus Thiosymbion ectosymbiont of Robbea hypermnestra
AAGCGGTCAGATGCGAGGCGCGCGAGCGCAGGAATAGCCAGCCCTCTTTCAAGCTCGCGCAACGACGCAGATGGCCGTTTCTCGCCGCGCCCGAAGGGAGCCCCCCAAACGCGCCAAGGCTATGTTACAGCGCTTGGCAATAGTGTGAGCTATTCCCGGCGCGCTGTGCCTTGCCTTGGCGCGTTTGGGGGGCTTAAGAGGATGTAAAATAAGGTGACATGGGGTACTAGACGAGGACCCGCCTCGAAACTTGCACACCTTACCCACCGCCGCGCCGGGCGCGGTGGTTATTCCGAAGACCCGTTAGGAGGACCAACAACCATGGCCGAACTCTTTTCCGACGAATGGATGAAAGGATTTATGGACGAATGGAACAAGGAGCCCGAGCTCGCGGAAGCGCTCGCCAAGATCGACTTCAGCTCCACCATCTGCTACGGCTTCAAAGACGAAGACAACCCCCGCGGCATTCTCCAGGTGGAGAATGGCAAGTGCACCAGCGCCGGTAGTTGGAACAACGAGACCCCCAACTGGGACCTGCGCGCCGACAAAGACAACTGGCTCAAGTGGCTCGCAAAGGGTCTCGGCATGGCGGGCCTGGGCACGGCCTACATGAGCGGCAAACTCAAGTTCAAGACCGGCGACTACAAATCCATGATTAAGGATCCCCGTATGGCCGGACCCTTCATCAAAAGCTTCACCGTGATGGGGAAAATAAAGGCGGACTAGAACGCCGGAACCGACCCGATGGACGCCAAAGGACCCGCCCCACGGCGGGTCCTTTGCGATGCGGCTCCCTTGCGACTACACGGCCGTATCGGTTATTTTAGCCCGCGTAGGGCGGGAAAGCGGAACGCATCCCGCCTTTAGTCTCTAGGGGGCGTTCTCAATTAAATGCAGCAAACCCATACCCTTGTCGGTGGGTCACCGCCTTCCGTGTTCTCACACCAAGCCACGAAGAATTCTTCCGTGGTCGCGGACGGCCCTTGGCGTTGCCGGTGCCACCGCACCGTCATTCCGGGTGGGACCCTGGAATCCAGCGGCTAGGGACGGCGACCCGAGGCCTCCAATCGAGAGCCGTGTGGTTCCGGGCCTCTGCGCAGAGGGTGCAAAAGTTGGACCTCACAGGTTCCTGTGACTGGCCATCCCTGGCACCTGGGTTCCGGCACTCCCTGCCGGAATGACGGCCAACGGGCGCCTTACCCATGACC